>JAVJTC010000016.1 GCA_040219085.1 Acidimicrobiales bacterium | reverse complement strand
CGTGATGTGCACGACCGGGTCCGACACGCCGTACTCGAAGGACCACATCTCATCGGTGTCCCAGCCGACCATCGGATCGGCCAACGTGACGTTGTCCACCCGGACCGTGCCCGACCCGTCACGCAGCGCGACCTTGATCGAAAGGCCAGCCCACGGCGTCGCGTCGAACATGTTCAGCCGCCACTCGCTGCAGTACGCGCAGCGGTGAACATCGACCTGAGTCTCAGCCGTATAGCTGTCAGCCGACGAATAGACGTACGCCTTCACTTCGTTCTTGCTGTTGCCGGTGAACTCGACATCGAACAGCACCGACGCGCCGCCCGACGGGACCGCTATCGCAGAAGACTGGATCTTCGCCTCCGACAACCGCACCATTGAATCCGCGCCGCGCGCCTCCACGACAGGCGTGCCCTCCAGAGTCGCCCAACCAGTCAGATCATTCGTCGCGAAATCGCCGTTCGACAACAGCGTCGTCGCGTCCGGTGGGTCCATCTCCGAGTTCGTGTTCAACTGCCCCAACGACAACGGCGCATCCTCGAAATCGGGGTTCGTCAACGTCGACAACGTCGGCGTCGACGCCGGGTCCAGGCCGCCGTTGAACGGGAACGTCACCGGAGCGCCCGACGGCGACGGAGCCGGATTCGACCCCGCAGCCAACGCCGGCACCACATTCGGCGAACCGACCCAGCGAGACACCGAATCGAACACCGGCGCAGTCACCACCACCTGAGCCGCCAAACCCAACACCACCGCGATCGAAATCCGAAGGATCCACGGACCCCACCAACGACGCGACACACCCACCATGACACCGCCTCCTAAGCCCGTACCCGCCCCGCGGCAGCATCAGACCCCCGCACGCTAACCCCAGCGCTTCAACCCACGCAAGGAATACTTAGAGATATCTCGCTAGGTCATCCGGCCTAGGAGGCAACGGCTGGTCACAGGGCGGGCGAGACGCCCGAACCGCTGCGTCTCGCCCGACCCCGGGCTGGGGATCCGCTCCTACAACCCACTATCCGCAACGGGGCCGATCCGCTTACCGGCACCACTAGGTGGGCCGAACTGCACCGCCTGTCAGCGCGACGTGCGGCCGATGTTCCTCAATCATTTCTCCTCAGTGTTGATTCGCGGATGTCGATTAGTGGCATGTGAACACGCGGGTTGCGCAGCCAATGCCACTGGCCGGGGCCGGCGTGGATCGTCCGCCAACGTGGCTGTCGACGGCGACCATCGTGTACCTCGCGCTCCCGCTGGCGATCTTCGTACTCACCTGGCTCCGTGCATCAGTAGCGCTGATAGCGGGGGCCGCCGTCGTGTACGTCGCCGGGGCGTGGATCCGCTCCGAGCTGGGTGCGGCACGCGAACAGCGGCGCGACCGGCGCCATGTCGTGGGCTGGCCCATCTGGGCGTGGGCGCTCGTCGTCGGCGTGTTGTCAGGCGCCGGCGGCTACGTGTCCCAGACGTCGGACTGGTTGAAGCCCCAGAAATCGGTGATGAGAGCCGCCGCACCCGCCGGATCGTCCAGCATCCACCAGTGCCCGCTGCCCTCCATCGGAGCGACCCGGGCGCCGGTCCTCTCCGCGAGACGGGCGATTCTCGCTGGACTGCCGTAGGTGTCGTTCGTCGCCTGGATGATCATCCCTCGGCCCGTGACCTCGTCGATGCCCGGGCCCCACTCCGCGCCGACGTCCACCGCCGACCGGTAGAGCGACAGGATCGCCGCCGCCATCGTGTCGTCGATACCTGCGGCCATGTCGAGCGCCCCGGACTCGGGGATACCGGCGGCGGCGAGCATCGCGGCGCGATCCTCGACCGACATGGCGAGCAACCCGTCCATGAACTCCTCACCACCGGGTGAGATCCACAGCTGAGCCAGGTCGTGCCAGGCGAAGCCAGCGTCGATATCGCCGAAGTCCAGCACCCACGATGCGATGTTGCCCGGCCGGCCGGCGAGCACACGCAACGACAACAGTGCCCCCCAGTCGTGGGCCACGAGATGGACCGGCTCGCCCATCGACGCCAATTCGCCGGCAAGCCACTGCGCGTAGGCCTCCTTCGTGGGTTCGAAGCCCTCCGGCAGCGGCGTACCGAATCCCGGCAGACTCAGCGTGACGATGTCGCCGGCCAGGTGGTCCGTCATCGGGCCCCACACGCCGGCCGTCTCGGGTACACCGTGGACGAGGACTGCGGTCACGTGAAATGCCTTCCAGATGCGGGCAGAGGCGGGTACCCAACGCTAGCCGGTGACCGCCTGCACAATTCCGACAATCGCCGGCAACTCGTCCCGCGCGGAAACCACGGGCGCACGGGGCCCGCAGCGGCGAGACTGCACCTGTGTCGGATGACGATCAGCCCGGATCGGGTGGGGCGGCCGCGCCAGCAACCTTCGAGATGCTCGGGTGGTCGGATCGGTGGGAGGCGCTCGCCACCGATGCGGCCGCCGGCGAGCCGGGACGCGTGCTGCGCCACGACGGCACGGCGGTACTGGTGGGGACGGCGTCCGGCACGGAGCACTTCCTGCTGCGCGCGACCACACCGCCGGTGGCGGTGGGCGACTGGGTGATCGTCGGACCCGACGCGGTCGAGGGCGTGCTGCCCCGCTCCTCGCTCCTCGCGCGCCGCGACCCCTCCACTGGGGGCGCCCAGCCCATCGCCGCGAACGTCGACATCGTGGGGATCGTGTGCGGTCTGGACCGACCGGTGAAGCTCGGTCGGGTCCGGCGCTTCGCGACCCTCGCCTGGGATGCCGGCGCCACCCCGCTCGTGATCCTGTCGAAGGCGGACCTCGTCGAAGACGTGGCCGCCATCACCGACGAGATCATCACTGCCATCCCCGGCGTCGACGTGATCGCGGTCTCGGCGGCGAAGGCCGACGGCATGTCCGCGCTCCTCGAGCGGTGTGTGGACACGACGCTCGTGCTCGTCGGGGAATCGGGCGCCGGAAAGTCCACACTCGTCAACGCGCTGGCCGGCCACGAGGCGACCCGGACGAGCGAGGTTCGAACCGGCGACCACAAGGGCCGCCACACGACGACGGCCCGACAGCTCCATCTCCTGAACGGCCCGGTGCGTCTCATCGACACCCCTGGGGTGCGTGAGGTGGGCATCGTCGCAGACGTCGACACGGTCGACGCCGGATTCGCCGATATCGCGGAGTTGGCGCTCGACTGCCGGTTCGGTGACTGCGCCCACACGACCGAACCCGGATGCGCCGTCCGTGCCGCCGTCGAAGAAGGCGAGCTCAGCGCCGAACGTCTCGGGGCATGGGAAGAACTGCGGCGTGAGGCCGCTTCCGCCGAGCTACGCGCCGACCCGGCAGCGCACCGGCGGGCCGACCGACGGCTCGGGCGGGTTTACCGCGAGGTCAAGGAAATGAAGCGCCGCAACCGTTGACCTGCCGGAGGCGGGCTCAGGGTTCCATGACCACCCAGCCGCGGCTCTGGAGCTCCGCGGCGAGAACCCCGTCGGGTAGACCAGCTGCGAGCTTCTCCGCCGCCGTCTGGCGGGGGGCGCGTGCCGGCGCGACGGCAGGCGCGGAGTCAGCGGGGGCCACCACTCCCTCGGCAGCCGCGGCGTCCGCCTCGAGCTCCGCGATGAACGCGTCGGCCTCGTCACGGGTGAACTTCCCACCGGCCTGGCGCTGCGTGAAGCCCATGGGGCCACGTGCGTCGCGGAAGTCCACGTGGCCCGCCTCGTTCAACAGCTCGAGAAGCTGCTGAACCTGGCGGTGCGTCGCGGGTGGACCGGATTGCTGACCGAATGCCATGGGGTCAGTGTCGCCGACGGCTGTGACAGCGTCGACGATGCCCCGTCGTCGTGTCAGTGACCGGTGTCCATCTGGCCCGTCAGGCGCGTGTGCAGCGCCCGGCTGGCCTCGTTCAGCCCCACGAGGGTGACGGTGATCCCGCGTCTCTCGAACTTGTCGACCACGGCGTCGAGGGTCGCGACGGCCGACGAGTCCCACACGTGGGCGTCGGTCAGGTCGATCACCACCCTGGCGACGGTGTCGTCGTAGGTGAACGAGTGGACGAGTTCGTTGGTGGAGGCGAAGAACAGCTCGCCCGTCAGCGCGTAGACACGTTCGTCACCGTCGGGATCCAACACACTCGTGACCTCGACGAGGTGGGCCACACGGCGGGCGAAGAAGACCGTCGCGAGGACGACACCCGCGGCGACGCCGTACGCGAGGTTGTGGGTGAGCACGACGGTCCCCACCGTGACCACCATGACCGCCGTCTCGGACTTGGGCGTCGACCGAAGCGACTTCGGCCGCAGGCTCGACCAGTCGAAGGTCGCAACCGACACCACGACCATGACCGCGACGAGCGCCGCCATGGGGATCACCGCGACGAGGTCGCCGAGGGCGAAGATCATCACGAGGAGGAAGACACCGGCCGACAGCGTCGAGAGGCGGCTCCGACCACCGGAGCGGGCGTTGATCATCGACTGGCCGATCATGGCGCAGCCGGCCATCCCACCGAGGAACCCGGTGGCGACATTCGCGATGCCCTGACCCCGTGACTCGCGGTCCTTGTCCGAGCGCGTGTCGGTGATGTCGTCGAGCAGCTGCGCTGTGAGCATCGACTCCAACAATCCGATGATCGCCAGCGTCACCGCGTAGGGGGCGATGATCCGCAGCGTCTCGAGATCGAACGGGACGTCGGGGAGGCCGAAGAACGGGATGTCGGAGGGCAGCTCGCCCATGTCGCCGACGGTCGGGAGACCCATGTCGAAGCCGACCGCCACCGCGGTGAGGACCACGATCGCGATGAGCGGAGCGGGGATCGCCTTCGTGATTCTGGGGATCCCGTAGATGAGGCCGAGCCCGACGGCGACCATCGCCCACACGCCCCACGACTCCCCCACGACGTGTTCGAGCTGCGCCAGGAAGATCAAGATGGCCAGCGCGTTGACGAAGCCCACCATGACGGTGCGCGGCACGAACCGCATGAGCCGCCCGACGCCGAGCGCCCCGAAGATCACCTGGACGACGCCGGTGGCGATCGTGGCCGCGAAGAGATACTCCACACCGTGGTCCCGCACGAGCGGGACCATGACGAGAGCCATCGCCCCCGTGGCGCCCGAGATCATCCCGGGACGCCCACCGGTGAAGGCGATGATGACGGCGATGGAGAACGATGCGTAGAGCCCGACGGCAGGGTCGACCCCCGCGATGATCGAGAACGCGATGGCCTCGGGGATCAGGGCGATGGCCACGACCAGACCGGCGAGGAGCTCCTTGCGCGGCGACGCCCCGCCGGTGAAGCGGGCGACGAGGCCGGGACGAGGCCCGGCGGGCGCGGCAGCGCCGTGTCCGGAGGGAGTACTTGCTTCGAAAGACATGCAGGGATCCAGTGGGCTGTGGGGGGCGGGTGCACCCGGCCACGGCGCGCGAACTCAGACGATCAGATGGGACTCCGCCGGACGGGGTCCGTCACCACGTGGGGGCGACACCGGCGATTTGGGGGCCTGCGCCGAAGAACGGCGACTCCGTGAACCCTATCGGCTCGCGCGGGTCACGATGACGGAGTCGCATCGGCCCGCACGCGTCGGTGCCCCGGTCACGGGGACCGGGGCACCGATGGGGGTGGAGGGGACCTGCGGAAAGCCGCTCAGGCGAAGACGGTGCCGGTCGCCGACCCATCGCCGTGAGCCCCGGCGGGCGGCGGGCCGAACCGGCCACGTCGCCCGAATCCCGGGCCGTCCTCAGGGGCACCTTCGGGACGCTCGCCGTTGACCCTGGCCGTCACCCGCTCGACGAGGCCCTCGGAGATCTCCGCGGCCTGCTCGTCGGTCAGGACACCGGCATCGACCTTCTCGTCGAGCATGCTCTGGCGTTCCGCGACGATCGCGTCGATCAGGTCATCGACCGCGACCCCCTGGTCCATCGCCAGGTCGGCCAGGGTCTGACCGCCCACGAGCGCCTCGTGGATCTCCTCGCCGCTCAGGCCGAGAAGGTCGGTGATCACCTCGAGGTCGAAGGCGCCGCGTGCCTCACGGGCCTCCATCCGGTGGGTCACGAAGGCCTCCTCGATCGCATCGGCCTGATCCTGGGAGATGACCCCGTCGGCGACCAGGTCGTCGAGAACCATCCCCGGTCCGTGGGCGGCCTCCGGCGCCGTCGCCGTGTCGTCGCCGTCCTGGGCGCCGGCCACCGCCGGCACGGCAATCAGGCCGACTCCGGCAACGGAGAGACCGGCGAGGGCGAAGCCCATCGCCCTGCGACCGTTTCGCTTGGGACCGGTGGCTCCGGTCGTGGTGGTGGAGGTGTCGTTCATCGTCTCGCTCCTTGTGTGTCGGTGTGCGCTGTGCACACCGACGACGATGAACGACCCCCCTGAAAGGTCCCTGACAGCCTGAACAGGTGTTCAGGTGGAGGTTCCCGCGAGGGCACCACGATTCTCCGCCCGACATCGCCCGTGGTATCCCTGGGGCCGTGCGCATCGCCCTGTTCGACCCGCTCCCCGACGGAGGGCACCAGGCCTTCCTGGCGGAGCCACTCGCTGCGGCGTTCGCCGAGCTCGGCCACGAGGTCCTCGTCCTGCGGCCCGAGGGTTCACTGCAGGACCCGGACCCCCGGCCGATGCGGGTGGCGGTACCGGCGACCGAACGCCATCAACGTGTGGTCCGCTCCATGGCCGCCGGTGCACGGTCGTGTGCGACCGGCCACCGCGCAGCACGGGCGTTTGGCAGCGACGTGTTCGTCGACCTCGAACTCGACGCCCGCGTCCTCAACCGGTGGATCAGACCGAGGGGGTTCCGCGACGTCGTCCACGTGGTGCACGGCGCGACACAGCTCGCCGAGGGATTTGGCCGCGACCACGCCTTCAAGGGCGTCCTGACGGCATTTCGCAACGCTGCATGGCGGCGGGCACTCACCGGCGCCACCGTCGTTACCTTCCGGCCGTCGGCCGTCGAGTCCATCGAACGGTTCGAACCCCGGGCCCAGATCCACCTCGCCGGCTACCCGGTCGTCGAACAGCGCCACGTCACCGATGCCGCCAGGATCCCCGGCCCGACGACCATGTCCCCGCTGCGGGTGCTCATGGCCGGGCAGATGAGGCCCGACAAGCGACCCGATGACGTGATCGCGGCGTTGGCTGCGACCGGGATCCCGACAGTGCTCGACATCGCCGGCCCGGGATCGTCCATGGTCACCGGCCTCGACGACACCCCGAATCTGGAGGTCCGGGTCCGGGACGGCCACCACACCGAGGCCGAGTTCGCGCAACTGCACCGTGAGGCCCACATGGTCACTGCGATCATCCCCGGGAGTTTCGACGCCGAGGCGCGTGTCCGCGGAACCCTGTTGAAGGGCGTCGGCTACGGCGTCCCGGTCCTGACCACCCCGCCGGCGCTTCTCCAGCTCCCCGAGGGATATCCGGCGGTCACCGCGGCGAGCAGCGCCCCCGGTGACCTGGCCGCCGCGATCACCACGCACCTCGGACGCCTCCCGGTCATGAGAGCCGAAGCGGAGCGGATCGGTCCGGCTTTCGTCCTCGCCAACCACACCTACGACAGCTTCGCCCGGGCTCTCGTGGCGATCACCACACCGCCACGAGATCATCAATCCTGACGTTCGGCGCTGCCGGGGAGACGCCGATGCTGACTGTGACACCACGGCTCCGACCTCTGGACGAACAGCCATGAAATCCTTGTGGAACCACCCGACCGACACCGTCGCCCACATCCCGGTGATGCACCACGCCGAGTTCGAGGCCCGCTTCGCCGAGTGCGCCCGCTACCTGATCGTCTCGGTCGCAGCCGCCGGCGAGGTGACCGATCCCCATCTACGGGTGACCACGATCGACGCGATCGCCCGACTCGCCCGGCCCCGGTACAAAGACACCGACCTCGAGCGTGACCTGGGCGACGCGTGCCTGGACCTCGGGCTGTGGGATGCGCTCGGCGTGGTGGCCGGCGACCTCGACCCGATCCGCCGTGATGGCCTCCTGCGGGCTGCTGTCGGCGTCGCATGGGCCGGCCGCGCCGGCCCCTCCGCCGCCCAGTCCGAGATCATCGTCGCAGCCGCCACCGCGCTCGGACTGGCGCCACTGCGGGCGCGGCTCATGGTGTCGCGACCGATGGCCTCGCCGGAGACGCCCCTGGCGACCTGAACTGCCACTCAGGAGTCTCTCCCGGACCCGGGCAGCGGGAGACGAACGACGAAGCGGGCGCCGCCGGTGTGGGCGGCGTCGAGTACGACCGAGCCGCCATGGCGCTCGACGATCTCGCGGCAGATCGCCAGACCGAGACCGCTGCCACCCGAGTCGCGGTCACGTGCTTCGGACAGGCGCGTGAAGCGGTCGAAGATCGCCTCCGCCTCGGCGACGGGAACGCCAGGGCCGTCGTCGACGACCACCAGTTCGACCACGCGGCCGGTCTCCCTCAACGAGAAGCCGACCTTCGAGCGGGCGTGGCGCGCCGCGTTGTCGGCCAGATTGCGGACGACCCGCTCGAGCTGGCCCCGGTCACCGGCGACCTGAGCCCCCGACACGTCGGCGGTCTCGACCGCGACCCCGCCGGAGTGGATCCGCACAGCCTCTGCCAGCACGAGGTCGTCGAGGTCGACCGGTGTCGACGGAACCCACGCATCGGGTCGGGCCGTTCTCGCCAACACGAGCAGGTCCTCGACGAGGTTCTGCATCCGGATCGTCTCCGCCAACATGGCCTCCTCGCTGTCGACCACGTCGGCCGTCTCCGGGTGCGCCAGATTGACCTCCAGTTGGCTGCGGAGGCCTGCGAGCGGGCTCCGCAACTCGTGCGAGGCGTCGGCGACGAAGCGGCGTTGCTGCTCCGCCGAGCGGTCCAGGCGCGCCAACATGTCGTTGAGGGTCTCGGCGAGACGCTCCAGCTCGACCGACGCATCCGGAACCGGAACCCGACGACTCAGGTCCTCGCTGCCGATCTCGGCCGCCTCACGGCGAATCGCCTCCATCGGCGTCAGGGCTCGGCCGAGAACCACCCAGATGAGCCCACCGATGATCGCCGACAACGCCGGCACCCCGACGAAGAGTCCACGACGCTGGCTCCGTAGGGACTCGTCGACGTCGAGCAGCGACGTTCCGGCCACCAACAGTTTCGGGTTGTCGGGGTCGACGACCGCGAAAGCGACCCGGTAGCGCACCTCGCCGGTGTCGACGGTGTCGTCGATCGCGGTGCCATCGTCCGCCAGGATCGCCGCGGCATCGACCACCGGCCCGAGACCCGTGAAGTCCCCGCTCGCCACCACGACCGAGCCGTCGGCATCGAGCAGCTGGAGGGTCCGCGGGGAGGACCCGACGACGAACACGACGTCCTGGAGGGGCGGGAGCCGGTTGCGGACCGGCTGGAAGCGGCGGCCGAAGGTGACGTCGAGGGTCCGTTCGACCTCGGTGACGGTCTCGTCCAGTGCGGCGTCGACGGTCGCGAACAACTGGTTGCGCTGATAGGCGACCAGCGCTGCCCCGGCCGCCGCCATCAGCACGAGGGTGGCGAGCGACGCGAGAACGGTGACCCGTAGCCGCAGACTACGCACCGCTCAACCCTTCGACTCGAAGCGGTAGCCGACGCCGCGCACGGTCACGATCGACCGGGCCCCGAACGGCTCGTCGATCTTGCGACGAAGGCGGCCGACATAGACCTCGACGATGTTGGGATCCCCCTCGAAGTCGAACGACCACACGTTGTCGAGGATGTCGGACTTGGCGACGACATCACCCGCCCGGCGCATGAGCAGTCCCAGAACGGCCATCTCGCGCGCCGTCAACTCGATGTCGGTGTCCCCGCGGCTGCAGCGGTGACGGACAGGATCGAGTCGGAGATCGCCCACCTCGAAGGTGTTGGCGTCGTCGGCGCGCCCGCGCCGGATCAGAGCACGGATCCGTGCCGTCAGGACCACGAACGAGAACGGCTTGGTGAGATAGTCGTCGGCGCCGGTGTCGAGCCCCTCGGCCTCGTCGTACTCGCCGTCCTTGGCGGTCAACATGAGGATCGGCACCGCGCTTCCGGCCGCCCGCAGATCCCGACACACCTGGAAGCCGTTACGGCCCGGCAACATCACGTCGAGCACCACCGCGTCGTAGCCGCCCTCGGTGGCCATCCAGTACCCGTCGTCGCCGTTGTCGGCCACGTCCACGTCGAATCCCTCGGCACGCAGCCCGCGCTGGACCGCGGACGCAACCGTCCGTTCGTCCTCCACGACGAGAATCCGCATTCCCTCACCTTCACACATCGACCTGAATCGACGCTGAACACCCGTCCAGGACGAACGGCGGCGCCACCTAGCTCGACGAGATACGGGGCGCCTCGGTGATGCCGGCCTCGGCCAACTCGGCTGCGATGATCTCGCGCAGCCTGTACTTCTGGATTTTTGTTCCCGACATGGGGAACTCGTCCACGAAGCGGACGTACCGGGGGACCTTGAACGTCGCGATCTCGCCCCTGCAGAACTCGACGAGCTCGGCCTCGGTCACCTCTACGCCGTCGGCAGCCTGGACGAACGCACACGGTACCTCCACGTAGCGGGCGTCCGGGGCGGCCACGACCGCGACGATGCGTACGGCGGGGTGGGCGGCCAGGAAGTCCTCGATCTCGGCTGCCGCGACGTTCTCTCCGCCGACCTTCAACATGTCCTTGAGCCGCTCGATGAAGGTGATCCGACCGTCCGCGTCCCACCGGAAGACGTCGCCGCTGCGGAACCAGCCGTCCCCGTCGATCCGCTCCGCCGTCACCTCCGGATCCGCCCAGTATCCCATGAGGCGCGACGGCCCACGGTAGAGCAGTTCGCCCGTACTGCCGGGCCCCCGGTCCTCACCGGTCTCGATGTCGCGGATCTTCACCTCCATGCCGGGAAGCACATGGCCGTTGGTGTTGACGCGCTCGGCGAGCGTGTCGGTCATCTCGCCGATGGCGAGGAAACCTCCCGACTCGGTGGAACCCGTGGCCGAGACCTGCACCGCTGACGGGAGGCGCTCCTGCATGGCGCGCAGCCGCTCCGGTATGCCGATGTTCACCACCCGCTCGAGCGCCGAGATGTCAGCGTCGGCGAAGTCCGGGTGGTCGAGGACGGCCAGCCAGATGGTCTCGAACGCCGGGAACGCGAGCGTGCAGCGTTCGGCCGACAGCTGCCGCACGGCGAGGCCGGGTTCGAAGAAGCCCGCGTGGACCAGTGTGCAACCCGCGATGAACACGGCGTTGAGCGTGGCGATCGCCGCGATGTGGAAGAGGGGCAGAGGTGACCACCAGCGGTCATCGGCACGCAGCTCGAGACGTTCGGCGAGGCTCGCACTCGAACCGAGGATCGATGCCTGGGAGTGCATGACCCCTTTGGGGCGGGCGGTCGTCCCCGACGTGTACAAGATCATCGCGAGTGCATCCGGGTCCATCGCCGCTGCGTCGGCGGCCCGCTCGGCATCCCGGGGATCGGCGTCACGGAGGGTCGACCATGCGACGAACCCGGCGTGAGAGCCGTCGCCGCCGATCACATGACGAAGACTCTCGAACCGCGACCGCTCCGAGAGCGCACCGGCCGCGTCCTCGAGGTACATGTCGTCCACGATCACGGCCGCGACGGCCGCATCGGACACGACGTGGGCAATCTCGGCCCCCTTGTACCGGGCGTTGACGGGGACGGCCACCGCCCCGAGGCGCATGACCCCGACCATCACCGCGACTATGTCCACGCCGTTCACCATCATGTAGGCGACGTGGTCACCCGGGCCGATCCCCAGGCCCTGCAGGCCGGCGGCCACCGAACGGCTCCTGTCGGCGAGCTCGCTCCAGGTGACCCGCTCGTCGGCGAAGACGAGCGCCGCTCCGCCGCGGTTGTGCGCGGCACGGTCGACGACCCCCGGGATCGTCATGCCTTCGATTGCGGCCCGGTAATCGGCCATGTGCCCTCCTCGTCCGCCCAGGATCCTCGCAAAGACGTGTCGCCGTGTCGATTGGAGGAACCCTCACAGTCGGTCGCTGCGGCCGGGTTGATCACGCCGGGTGGCGCCGCGACCTGCGCAGCGGCGAAGCTCTGGGCCTGACAGCAACCAGGGGGACCACGATGAAGGTCGACACCGTCGTCATCGGCGCGGGGACCGCAGGAATAGTGAGCGCGTCCATCCTCGCCTCTTCGGGACGCTCGGTCGCGCTCGTCGAGCGACAGGCCGCACTCGGTGGCCGGTCCCGCCACTGGCGCCACAAGGGACACGAACTCGGGCTGGGATCGCACCTCGTCGAGGATCCGGGCGACAGCCTCACCAGGGTCTGCGAACTGATGAACGTCCCCCTCGAGCACTCGCAGCGGTCCGACTCGATGCCCTTCTGGGACCGCGACGGCTGGAAGCCGATACAGGAGCACTACGCAGGTGCCTCCAAGGAGGGCCTCAAGCGCTGCATCGAGGCACTCATCGAGACCCCCTGGTCCGAACTCGACCGCTGGGACCATGCGTCGCTGCGGGAGTGGATGGCGCAGTACACCTCCGACGAGGGCGTGTTCCTGGTCTGGGAGGCGATCTCGATGCTCGAGCAGATCACGACCCACCCGTGGGAACACTCGGCGTCGGAGAACCTCTACGTACGCAAGCTCCACTACTCCCTCAAGCGCACCGCCGGCTACTCCTTCTACCCACTCGGGGGCTGGGACCGACTCTGGAAGGCGATGGCCGACGCGTTCACCACAGCCGGCGGAACGCTGCTGCAGAAGACGAAGATCGAGAGGGTCATCGTGGAGAACCGGACGGTACGTGGCGTCCGGTTGGCTGACGGCTCGACCATCGAGGCCGACAACGTCGTCGCAACGGTGCCGGTTTGGAACCTGCCCCCTCTCTTCGATGAGGGGGCGCTGCCCTTCGACCTCCTCGAACGGATCCGACTCCTCAAGAAGAACGGCAACCGGGCGTGCTGGCTCGGATACTGGATCGCCGCGAAGGAGCCGGTCATCGCGATGACCGAGCGCGAGATGGCGTCGTTCTTCGCCACTCCCCGAACGGGGCTGCCCGGCTTCACGCTGAACTTCACGGGCTACGACCCGAGCGTGTCACCCGACGGCGAGTACCTCACCTGTGTCGGAGCGGCCTTCGATGCCGTGGCCCACTACGGCGACAAGGCATGGATCGACAAGAAGTTCCGTGAGCTCTGGCTCGACATCGAGGACATGTTGCCCGCGGCGAAGCGGGCCCTGTGGAAGAAACCCCACCTCGTCACCACCTACGGCGTGATCAACAAGCCCGGCCTCGTCGGCGCCGTACGGCCCGACGCGGTGGTTCGCGGGGTCGACGGCCTGTTCCTCGCAGGGGACACGACCCGCTCGCGCGGCGTCGGCATCGACAAGGCGGCCCGCACCGGGATCACCGCGGCCGAAGCCGTTCTCGGCCGCCGCCACGAACACTTCGCCGACACCGTGCGGTACTGAAGCCGCCTCGTCCAGTCGCGGGGGCCGTCGGATTCAGCGGTGGACGCACGTCACGGGGCGCCGCGGACCGAATCGGTTTCGACGCAGAACCATGGGACACTGACCACGTGAGAGTTGCCCTGATGACCTGGGGAACCGAGGGCGACATCCGGCCGTTCCACGCCCTCGCCCGGGTTCTCGCGGATCACGGCCACGACGTCGCCCTGTCCTACTGGGCACTCAGTGACGTCGAGCTGGCCGACGACGACCGTCTGACGATCCGCAGCATGGGGCGAGCCCACATCGACGAGATCGACATCGATGCGATACGACGCGAGGTCGACAGCCGACGCGGTCCCATCCGCAAGCTCCGCACCATCACCGGTCACATTCTCTGGCCGCTCCTGGGGGAGGTCCACGACGAGTCCGTACGCCTCGCGGCGACATCGGACCTCATCGTCCGCCACCCGATCATGTACCCGACTGCATTCGCGGCGCGAGCCGCCCGGATCCCGAGCGCTCTTCTCCAGCCCGCCCCTCTCAGCTTCGTCGGCCAGGCTCCGGCAAACGGTCTGTTCGGCACGATCCGCAATCTCGAGGCCGGCTGCGGACTCCTCACCGCCCTGGCGCTCGACGCCACTCTCGGGCTGTGGCAGTTCAGGCAGGCGACCGGGGTCCGGCCCAGGTTCCGAGGCCAACGGCTGGTCACCGACAGCGACCTCACGCTCGTGGCGGCGAGTCCGGCCCTCTGCGATGCCCGGCACAGCCGGGGCGGACCGATCCACGTCGTCGGCCAGCTGGAAACGCCCCGCGAGCCTGCCACCCCGTCCGCAGAGGTGGCGGCCTTCCTCGATGCAGGAGACCCTCCGGTACTCCTCACCGTCGGCAGCATCGTTGCGATCGAAGGTGTCATCGCGGAAGGAGGCTGGCTCCTCGAAGGTCTCGAGCGGGCGGGGGTGAGGGCCCTTCTGCAGATCCCCGAGTCGATGGCGGAAGGGGTACAGGGACAATCCGAGTTCCTGCGGGTGGATCATCTCGACTACGCGAGCGTGGTCCCCCGTTGCTCCGCCGTGATCCACCACGGGGGGGCGGGGACGACCCACGCAGTCGTGCGCGCCGCCACCCCGGCGGTCGTGATCCCCCATTTCCTCGATCAGTACTACTGGGCCGACCGGGTGCAGGAGTTGGGGGTCGGTACCAAGGTCGACTTCCGCCGGGCCGATCCGGTCGAACTCGCAACAGCCATTCGCCGGTGTGCCGCCGATGACGCGATGAGCGCACGGGCCGGGCAGCTTGCGCATCAGATGACATCGGACCGCGGCGGTGAGCGAGCGGTCGCCCTGCTCGAGGAGCTCAACGCTTCGCGGTGAACAACCGACACCACGGCGGTGCACGGCCCTCCCTGTACGGGCGGTCAGTCCTGGGAAGACTCCCGTTCAAGACCGAACTGCTCCGCGTACCCGTCCGCCAGATCGGCGATGTCCGCTTCCGCGAGACCGAACTGTTCGAGCCTGTAGACGTGACGCCCGTACTTGTGACGGGGCATCTCCCGCAGCACCTTCGCGATCCGATCGTCCAGGTCGTCGGACAGCTCGAGGCCGAGCCACGAGACCAGGTCGCGACAAACACCCACCGGATCCTCCATCAGCTCGTGGAACCGGACGTCCCGGTGTCGAGCCAGATCCATGTCATCGACGCCGCGCAGTACCGAAGCGGTCAGGTTCCCCAGATTGGAGATGAGACTGCTACCAAGACTCAACGGGTCGACCCGCCGGGTCGCGACGCCCTGCACGGCCGCCATGCTGAGTGACGACGGGATGACCGCCCGCAGATCACGATGCGTCGAGATGAAACGGGCATCGGGGAAGTAGAGGCTCAGGACCCCCTGCATGCCCAGCAACGCAGGCGATTTGACCAGCAGCCGACCGGGACGTTGTCCGACGAGGAGCTTCAGTTGGGCGGCATAGAGGCCGTATGCCTCGATGAGCTCAGCGTCTGAACGGGAGTACAACCACTGCGAATACTCCCGGTATCCGAAGAAGGCCAACGTCTGTGAGTACAGGGTCCGGTCGATCATCTCGAGGCCCTCCTCGGGGCCCTCCGGCTCCATCGGATGCACGGTGAGCGCCGCAGGGGCGATCAGCTTCACCATCGTGAGATAGTTGCGATAGTCCCGTCGCCGTGACGCATCCCCGCGGGGCAACGGGTCGAACGACTCCCAGCCCTCGACCGCGCGAACCTCGGGATGAGAAGCGAGGACGTGCTGGAGCAGGGTCGTGCCTGTCCGGGGAAGCCCGATGATGAAGACTGGCCGGTCGACCTCGGTACGTTCGACTTCGGGATGGCGCTTCAGGTGGTCGACGATCCTCAGCCGTGAACGCAGCAGTCGCCGCATCGACTCGCGTTGGATCAACTCCCCCACGTTCTTGAGTCGGTCGTCGCGACGCATCGGATCCACCAGATGTCGCAACGGCACCGTGATGTCGGGTTCGCCGAAGTCGTCAAGCCCCTCATGAGAGCGCGCTTCCTTCATCAGCCGCTCGACGGAAATCGGACGCACGCACCGAGCGAGCATGGCCGTCGGGATCGAGGCCACGTCGAGAAGCTTCAACAGTTTCCGATCGCGCGCCTCGTCGAACGTGGTCCGTTCGGTCATGACGCACCGCCGATCTGATCAAGGGCCACACCGAGCACGGAGCCGGCCATCCATGCGAGGAACACCGTGGCGACGCGACCGGTCTCGCCATCGCGGACGCCGACGGTTGCACGCGCGTGGTCGTAGCCGATGATCTCCCAACGGAACGGACGACCGCGCAGCCCCGCACCGGTCAGCTTCGCCGTCGCCTCCTTGGCAACCCACAGCGCACACTTCCACGCCGCCGTGTCGACCAGTCCGCTGCCGAACGCCAACTCCGCAGGGGTGCAGAAAGACTCCGACTCGACGGAGCTCAACGCATCGAAGGTCTCGAGGTCCACACCGACCGGACGCCCGGCGACGGCCGCCGCGGCACCCGTGGGGCCATGTGTCACGCTCGCGTGCACACGGGCGTCGTGACCGGGGATCTGGACCTGCAAACCCCGGCCGTCGAGCAACCTGCCACGCACCGTGTGGGGATGCACCGGGCGCCCCAGAGCCGCCCGAACGGCGTCCTTCAGCGCTATCCGACCGTGGAGATAGTCCAGCTTCCGACGCCGCTGCGTGAAGCCTTCGTACTCACGGAACTCGTCGGCATGCAAGATGATGATCGGCACGACGGTCAGCTGGAGTTCGTTCAGCTGGAAACGGGGCATCACGGTGACCGTGACCTCGGGAGGCAGCCCGGCGATCGGCAACGGAGACGAGGTCATGTGCGTCGCCGGAGCGAGCCGGATTCCGGTGAGGGCCGCGTCCTCGGCGAAGAGCCAGTCGCGGAAACCGCTCACCCGCATCCAGACGAGGCCGCTCCCATCGCCGACCTCGGCATCGAATACGGAGAAGCGAGCATCGGTGTCGACGTCGACGGGCGCCACAGCCGCATCGAGGACCGTCCCCGGTGCCGGTGTCGAACCGAACACCTCGATCCTGTCGATCATCGTCGGCAACATCTTCAGCTCGGTCCCGAAGAACCACGCTGCGAGCAGTTGGCCCACGCCGTCGAGGATCACCGGATCGAGAGCGAGCTGCGGCTGTTCGGCCCACGAGAACAACTCGAGCGGGTCACGGGTTACGAAGGTCCCGGTCACTCCCGCTTCCGATGCCACGTCGACCGAGTGGAGGCACTGAAAGGCGGGACCGTGGAAGAAGTGGCGCTCGCCGTAGATCTGCGAGGGACCCATGGGAACGCGGACGTTGACGAGATGGTCCGGGGTGACCGTCCGCCGGCTGGTCGGCGGGACCGGCGGACCGACGAGGAACCGCGCGGTTCCGTGCACCACGTCATCGACGCAGAGCGTGACCTCGGTCGCGGCGTCGACACCCTCGGGGAGGTCGATATCGACGACAGGTCGTGCCACGAGTTCAACGTCGAGCGCCCGCAGATCGGCGAGTGAGACCCAGCGCGTGACCCTGACGTCGCGTACCTCGCGAACGGCCGGCGCTCCGGTTGCCTCGAGCGCCGTCTCGGCCATGGCCTCGACGAGAACTGTCAGCGCCACGACCGGGAACCTCTTCTCTGCAGGACGGCCATCGTCGGTGACGAACGTGTGGTCCACGATGTGGGTGTCGACGTCCAAGTCGAAGCGGAGACGGTTGGTGAGCGAGCCGTCGGCGGCGACTGTCGTCTCCCCGACGAAGGGGCGGCGCGCAGTGCGGGCCATCGGTGGCCGCATGGCCTTCCACCGTCCGGCGTCGCTGGAGGGGTCCCCGAGGGGATCCCATGTGGTCGACAACTCGACGGACCGGTCCGATCGCCTCGGTCGGAAGGCGAACCCCCGGGGGACACGACCGACGAACAGCCCGGCGGGATCGACGCGCTTGCCCGCGATCAGCAGCTCGGCAACCACCGATTGGAGTTGGGTGACGGGGTGGACACCGGTCTTCTCGGTGCACACGACCACCGATGGCTCCGCGGCGTCGAGGCGCTTGTTGAACTGGATGTGCTGAGTCGTGGGGCCAAGCTCGACGACTGAGCGGACACCCTCGTCGACCATGTCCTGAATGGCCTGCCACAGCCTCAGTGGTCGCGACATCGACTCGCTGATCTCGCGCAGCACCGCACGCCCGTCGGAGTCCATGAGGCCCGCACCCGTCGCGACGAGGATCGGAATCGACGGTTCCCTCGGTTCGAATCCCGCCTCGGCCTCGGTGACCAACTGGTCCGTCACGGGTCGGACGTGACGACTGTGGATCCCCCCGAGCTGCATCTCGGCTATGACGATGTCGTCAGCACGGAGTTCCTCTGTCAGTTGGGCCATCACCTCCGTCGGACCACCGATGAACTGCATCTCCTCGTCGACGTGGACCGTGATCTCCACCTCTGCGTGGCGATCGAGGTACTCACTGAGGCGGTCTTCGGTCGCGTAGACGAACCCACCGGAGATCGAGCTCCAGTCGTAGCCGGTGTAGAAGTCGTTGGAGTAGAGATCCCTGATCGTGCGAATCAGCGGTTCGAAGTCCACGACATCAGCCGCTGCCAACGCCGTCGCCTCGCCGTTCGAGATGGCGACGATCCGCTCCACATCGAAGGCGAGGTCACGCGCGATCAACCACGACGCGTACTGGACCGCCGGCATCACCGGCCCCAGGAGCGGCCACTTCGAAGGCGGGGGGTTCTCGCCACCGGAGGTGGGAACCGGCTGGAATCTCAGCGCCATCTGGCGACGATCGGCGGTAGGGACCCAGCGCGGAGGCCGGAGCTGGAAGCTCACACCGTACGGGTCCTCGAAGTGGCCCGTCCCGCCCTCGACCAGGTCGAGCGCGTCCTGTGCCGATGTGAAGTGGAGGTACTTGTCGAGCTGCTGGGATGGCGCATCGTCGATCATTCCCGGCGCTGCTCCGCCGAAGAGAGCAACCATGGAACCACCGGCATCGGCGGATTCGACGATGCTCAGTCCGAGATCCGCCACATCCCCGCTGGCGTCGACGCGCCGGATCAGCTCGCGCAGCAGACCCGCCACGTCGCAGTCGGCCGCGGCGACCACGCCTGCGAGCCGCCACGGCAGGCTCGGCTCAGCGAGACGCGCCAGGTGAAGTGCCGCGAACTCGAGATCGGCGTCAGCCTCTGCTTCGACCAGCTCGAGCACGGACCGCAGCGGTTCGGCGAGCTTCGCCCTGCTCGGCGCGGTGGCAATCACCAGCTCGCTGGGTCGAGCAACGACGCTGATCGGGCTTCGGGACCTGAACCCCGTTGTGCGACGGGCGCGGTTGGCCAGTCCGCCGGCTTCCTCGAGGATGAGGTGGGAGTTGACGCCGCCGAACCCGAACGCGTTGACAGCCCCGCGTCGGGGGCCGTGGTCGGGGTCGCGGACCCAGGGTCGGAGCTCCGTGTTTACGAAGAAGTCGACGTCGTCGAATCCCTCGATAGGTGCCTCGACGTTGAGGGACGGTGGGTGCACCTTGTCCCGCAGGGCGAGTGCCATCTTGATCATCGAGGCGATCCCCGACGCGGGGATGGTGTGACCGATCATCGACTTGACGGACCCGAGCGGCCGGGTGGCATGACGGTTCGGGCGCGGCCCGAATACCTCGCGGATCGTGGCGAGCTCCGCAGCGTCTCCGATCCGTGTACCGGTGCCGTGAGTCTCGATCATCCCTACGCTCGCCGGGTCAACCGAGCCATCGCGGTACGCACGCTCGAGAGAAAGGCGCTGGCCGGCGGGCGACGGAGCGAGCAGCCCCTTGGCCCGACCGTCGCTCGAGCTCCCGACTCCCTTCACCACCGCGTAGACCTCATTGTCGTCGCGGATGGCGTCGGCCATGCGCTTGAGAACGACAACGCCGGCCCCCTCGGACAAGACGATGCCGTCGGCCGACACGTCGAAGGGACGGCTGTTTCCGGTCGGGGAGGTCGCCCCGACCATCCCCAGCATCCACCAGAAGGCCGGGTACTGGAAGAAGTTCACCCCTGCGGCGATACCCACGTCGGCTCGACCGGACCGCAACCGATCGACCGCGTGCTCCACCGCGATCAGCGAGGAGGCGCACGCCGCGTCGACCACGTAGGCGGCGCCCATCAGGTCCAGTCTGTTGGCCGCCCGACTCGCGGCGAAGTTCGGAACCGTCGTCTCGATCGCCTCGCCCGTCGGCGCTCCGAACCGCTCGCGGATATCGGACGCGATCCCCTCGATGTCGGCCGCTGAGATCCCCTCGATGTTCGCCGACAGGTAACGGGTGAACCACTCGATCCCCTCGGCCTGTCCCATCGACTGGGCGATCCCCGCTGTCGGGTAGCCGCCCCGCCCCACGATCAGGTCCGTCGACTCGCGCACGGGGTCGTCCTCACCGATCCCGGCGTCCGCGAGCGCATCGGCCACGAGATCGATGACGACGAACTGGTCGAACGTGGGACTCTTCGCCGCCGACGGCACGACCTTGTGCTTCAGGGCGTCGAAGGCGACGGGGGTCGGCACGAAACCTCCCCGTCGCGGAAGCTCCAGTCCGCCGATGCGGATGGCACCGGTTGGCGCCACGGCCGGCCACCGGTCGGTGCCGACGTCGGTGATGGCATCGACTCCGTTGACGACGTTGCGCCAGTACTCGTCGACATCGCGGGCCTCCGGCAACAGTGCCGACATCCCGACAATGGCGATATCGCGGTCCTCGTTCATCACGATCCCAGAATCGTGGCGGCGGATGGCGGCCATCGCAACCCCGCCATGACGTCGGTGCTGTTGGCCAGGACGACCTCGGCCCGACCCGGCGAGTCGGTCAGCTCCCGGGCGAAGGCCTCCACCCCCGCTGTGACCGCGATCGGAACGATGCCGAGAGCGTCGTAGGCCGCAATGAGCCCCGATGACACCATCCCGGAGTCCCACGGTCCCCAGGCAAGGCACCGGACGTCGGCGCCGACCGAACGTCGGGACGCTGCGAGCTTGGCCAGGAACTCGTTGGCAGCGCCGTAGTCGGACTGCGAGGCGTTGCCCAGACGCCCAGCCACCGAACCGAAGAACAGCACTGTCGTCTCATCGGGGACCGCGTCACACAGGGCCAGGGCCGGAGCCACCTTGGTGACGAGCACCCGCTCCATGGACTCGTCGTCCTTGCGGGTGACCGGGGCGTCGGCGATGACGCCCGCTGCATGCAACACGAGGTCCAGGCGGCCGTACCGTTCGATCGTCGAGGCGACCAGTGCGACCAGGGCGGCGGCATCTCGCCCGTCGAGGGAGTGGTACTCGACGTTCGCTCCGAGACCTGTCAGCTGGGAGACAGTCGCCCGAACGCGCCGCTCGGACAGAAGGCGTCGCAGCGATCGTTCGATCTCCACCGGCTTGGGACGGTCACCTGCGGCCCGCACCTCGGCGATCAGAACGTCGCGGATCTCGGCCTCGGTGGTGGCGGCGGAGAGCGCTGCCGATTCCTCCGTCACAGCCGGATCGGTGCGACCCGCGATCACGATCGTGCGGCCGGGGCCTGCGACGGCACCGGCGAGGATGTCCGCACCGATGCCCTGGGCCCCGCCGACGGCGAGAACGACGGCGTCGGCGGCGAGCTCCGTGTCCCCGCTGACGGCGTGGGACTCCAAGCGGATCGCCCAGAGCCCCTCGCTGTCGAGGCCATGTTCGAGCTCGTCACCGGGTATGGCGCCGGCAAGCTCCGAGGAAACGTGGCGGGCGATCGCGGACGCTTCGACCGTCGACGCGACGTCGACACAGCGCACCCTGTGGCGCCGCCATTCCTTCGCGGCGCCCTTCCAGAAACCCACTCCCGTCGCCTGGATGGGCGCATCCGCGACGAGTTCACCGCCGGCGAACCCGTGCCGGCCGTCGACTGACGTCACGACTACGACGCTGATCTGCTCCGGACGGGCATCCACAGCCCTGGCGAGCTCCAGCGTCGCCTGCACCCGGTCGACTGCCGCGTCGGCGCTCACCTGGAATCCGTCGAGCGCGCTCAGATCCAACAGACCAACCGTGGTCGGATCCGTCACGGCCTCCGGCGAGTTGACCTGCCGGACGACCACGCCGAGCGCCCCGAGTTCCTCGATGATCTGCGCAGCGCGGCTGGACCCGCCGACCACAGCGACAGTCCCGGACGGGACCGCGGCAGGAACGTCGATTTCGAGGGGGACGCCGGCGGGGACCGAGCGTTCCAGCGCTCCGTGCGATTCACCGGACCCCCTCGAGGGTCCGGTCAGGCCAAAGGGGCCGCACCACCGCCGGAGTCCACACCGACGAGGTCGGCTCGCTTCTCCTGGTAGGCGCCGATGATGTCGTTGAGGGTTTCCAGCTCCACGAACTTGGCGAGGAGCTCCTCGTCGTCAGCATCTGCGTCGGCGAGCACCTCGTGGTACTGGCGCAGTCCGCCGAAGATCTCGAGGACCTTGATGGAGTCGATCCCGAGACCGGCCTCGAGCGGCAGGTCCAGTTCCAGCATGTCCTGCGGATACCCGGTACGCGAGCTGACCTCCGCCAACAGATCGGCGGCGAAGACCTCCACGGTCGGGACGGTGTCCCCACTGTTTCCAGCAGAGGGCGTCAGGGCCGGCTCGATCGTCGCGGTCACCGGCTGACCCTCGCCGACATCCGAGGATCCGTTCGCGTGCGATCCGTTCGTGCCGTTCGTCGTCGAGGCGACCGCACCGGCTGGTGGCACCGGGACGTCGGCCGCGGCCACGGGTGGTTCGGCCGGGGCGGGAGGAGGCGTCGGAACCGGTGCCGCAGGAGCGCTCCATGCGGTGGACTGGCCGAGCCAACCGGCCGGCGCTGCCGGTGACGAAACCGGGGCGGCTCCGGGGCTGACGGCCCGGGAAACACCGGAGGCTGCAGGACCGGTCTGCACGGCCTCACCGGTCTGGATTGCGAGGAACCGCTCGAGCAGGCGCGTCTGTTCGGTCTGGAGCTGGATCCACTGGAGAAGAGTCTCTTGAACCCAGGACTCGGGTTGCCGGGACTGTTGCGACACGTCGACCACCTCGGATTCGAAGTCGCTGCTGGGCCTGGACGAGGTTACCGCCGAGGAACCGTAGACCGGCTCGACCACGTCGCCGACGACCGGTGTCCGCGGCGGCGCGGGGGCCGTCGTCGGTACCGGGGGGTCCGCTGGTGCCGGGGGATTCGCCGCGTCCGCGGTTGGAACAACCCCCGTCGGCGTGACGGTGACCTCGACGGGACTGCGGTGGGTCGCCGCAGCGCGTAGTTCCGCGACGCCGATGTCGTCGAGGTCGCGCCAGGCGAACCACGGATCGACGTCGAGGGTGGGCAGGCCGAGGGCATGCAGCGACGCCAAGAGGTCCGCGAACGGCAGGAACGCCGACTTGGTCTTGTCGTCGACGTTGAGCGCGACGTGGTCGACGTCCGCGAGGATCCGACCGACGAGGTTGGTCAGGATCCGGTTGGGGCCCGCCTCGATGAAC
>JAVJTC010000015.1 GCA_040219085.1 Acidimicrobiales bacterium | reverse complement strand
CGATCATCTTCGCCAGCTCGGTGCTCTACCTGCCTCAGCTGATCGCAGTGGTCCTTCCCAACGACGGGTGGGGTGAGAGCGTGCAGCGTTGGGTGGACAACAACCTCGTCCAGTTCGACAGCCCCGTCTACCTCATCGTGTTCGGGCTGTTGATCGTCGGCTTCTCCTACTTCTACACCGCCATCACCTTCGACCCGGTGAAGCAGGCCGACCAGATCCGCAAGAACGGCGGCTTCATCCCCGGTATCCGTCCCGGCCCTCAGACCGAGCGCTACCTCGCCAAGATCCTCAACCGCCTGACCTTCCCGGGCGCCATCTTCATCGCCGTCGTGGCGCTCATCCCCGCTGTGATCCTCGGCCAGATCCTGCCGTCGAACACCGGTGGCGCCTTCAGCTTCACCGGCATCTCGATCCTCATCGCCGTCGGCGTCGGCCTCGAGACAATGAAGCAGATCGACAGCCAGCTCATGATGCGCAACTACGAGGGCTTCCTGAAGTGACCGACCCGGGCGAGCCACGCCGCGGGAACTCTCCGACCGTTGTCATTCTCGGCCGTCAGGGGTCGGGCAAGGGCACCCAGAGTGCGCTCATCGTCGACGTATTCGGTCTGGTGCACGTGTCGACCGGGGACATGTTGCGCGCGGCGGTCACCGGTGAGACCGAACTCGGCCGACGCGCGGGTGAGCTCATGGAACGGGGCGAGCTCGTTCCCGACGACGTCATGTGTGGGATCGTCGCCGACCGTCTGGCCCGAGACGACATCGTGACGAACGGAGTCCTGCTCGACGGATTCCCCCGGACGGCTCCCCAGGCCGACGAACTCGAATCGATCACCGCCGGGACCGGTGGGATCGACATCGCCCTGAATCTCGAGGTCCCGGTTGCGGAGGTGACCCGGCGGATGCTCGAGCGGGGTCGCTCCGACGACAGCCGGGAGGCGATTCAGCGCCGTCTCCACCTCTACGAGGAGCAGACATCGCCCCTGATCGAATGGTTCTCGGAGCGCGATCTGCTCACCGTCGTCGACGGCATGGGGACCACGGACGAGGTCTTCGCCCGGATCCGCAGCGTCCTGGAGGACGTTCTGGACTGATCGCGACCGCCCCCGACGCGGTGTCGGGGTTGGGGCTGGGACGATGTAGTCGGTAGCCTCATATGTTGGCTTGCTGCGAGTCGCATCGACACGCGTGCCGAGCCGGAGCCACATCGCCTTTTCCGGGTGATGTGGTGCAAGGGTTCCGAGCGGTGGCCGCCGCCCGGAATCGGAGACAGATTGTTGGAGGACCGACCCCTGGCGAAACCGAAGTCTGACGCCATAGTCATGGAAGGGACCGTTCTCGAGTCCCTTCCCAACGCAATGTTCAAGGTCGAGCTCGACAACGGCCACGAGGTACTGGCCCACATCTCCGGGAAGATGAGGATGCACTACATCCGCATCCTGCCGGGGGACCGGGTCCAGGTCGAGCTCACCCCTTACGACCTCCAACGGGGTCGCATCACCTACCGCTACAAGTAGCACGCCAACCAGGGATTCCAATGAAGGTTCGACCCAGCGTCAAGCAGATGTGCGACAAGTGCCGGATCATCCGGCGTGACGGTCGCGTCCGCGTCATCTGCTCCAATCCGCGACATAAGCAGAGGCAGGGCTAGATGGCACGCATCGCCGGTGTCGACATCCCGCGCGACAAGCGCAGCGTGGTGTCGCTCACCTACATCTTCGGCATCGGAACGACGAAGGCCAGCGAGATCTGCGAGGCCACCGAGATCGACCCCAACACGAGGGTGCGTGATCTCACCGAGCAGGAGGTCGCCCGTCTGCGGGCGTATCTCGAAGGCAACTTCAAGGTCGAAGGTGACCTGCGCCGTGAGGTCAGCCAGGACATCAAGCGCAAGATGGAGATCGGCAGCTACCAGGGCATCCGACACCGTCGTGGGCTGCCCGTGCGTGGTCAGCGCACCCATACGAACGCCCGGACCCGCAAGGGCCCGAAGAAGACCGTGGCCGGCAAGAAGAAGGTGCTGAAGAAGTAATGGCGAACAAACCAGCCGGTCAGCGCCGGCCCCGCCGTCGGGAACGCAAGAACATCACCCACGGCGTCGCGCACATCAAGAGTTCCTTCAACAACACGATCGTGTCGATCAGCGACCGCCAGGGCAACGTCTTGTCCTGGGCGTCGGCCGGCAACGTCGGCTTCAAGGGCTCCCGCAAGTCCACTCCCTACGCCGCTCAGATGGCCGCCGAGCAGGCGGGTCGTCGGGCCATGGAACACGGCGTCCGCAAGGTCGACGTCGAGGTCCGCGGACCGGGATCGGGTCGAGAGACCGCGATCCGTTCGTTGCAGAACCTCGGCCTCGAGGTGACCGGTATCAAAGACGTCACGCCCGTGCCCCACAACGGCTGCCGTCCACCCAAGCGACGGAGGGTCTGATGTCCCGTTACACAGGACCGAAGGCACGCGTGTCGCGTCGCCTCGGCACCAACATCTGGGGAACCCGGGCAGAGACGGTCGCACTCGACAAGCGTCCGTACCCGCCGGGCGAGCACGGCCGTACCCGTCGCCGCGGTTCGGTGTCGGAGTACCTGCTCCAGCTCCAGGAGAAGCAGAAGGCCCGCTTCACCTACGGTCTTAACGAGCGGCAGTTCCGCAACCTCTACGCCGAGGCGAGCCGTCGCCCCGGTGTCACCGGTGAGAACATGCTGCAGCTCCTCGAGTTGCGTCTCGACAACGTCGTGTACCGCGCGGATTGAACGGCCACCCGCACCCAGGCCCGCCAGTTCGTCAACCACGGGCACGTCGACGTCAACGGTCGACGCGTCGACATCTGCAGCTACCGCAGCCGCGCCGGCGACGTCGTGTCACTGCGTGCGAAGTCCCGCGAGATGGTCGTCGTCCAGTGGAACCTCGACACCCTCGACCGGACCCCTCCGGCGTGGCTCGAGACCCAGGACGACGGTTGGGCCGTGCACGTGCGTGACGCCCCGATCCGCGACCAGATCGACGTCCCAATCCGCGAACAGCTCATCGTCGAGCTCTACTCCAAGTAGCCGCTTCCCGGCCCCCGCGGCCACACACCCGGCGGGTTCGCCCGCCGAAGAAGTCCCACGCCCACGGCCTGATCACGAGGTACCCAAGAGATGCTCGTCATCCAGCGACCCACCGTCGAAGCAGTCACCGACGAGGAGGGCTCGCGCCAGCAGTTCGCCATCAGCCCCCTCGAGCCCGGATTCGGGCACACGATCGGCAACTCGCTGCGACGCACCCTTCTGTCGTCGATCCCCGGCGCCGCCATCACCCAGGTTCGTTTCGACGACGCCCTGCATGAGTTCGACACGATCGGCGGTGTCGTCGAGGACGTCACCGACATCATCTTGAACCTCAAGGACGTCGTCGTGCGGTCCCACTCCGAGGACCCCGTGGTGCTGCGTCTCGATGTGAAGGGTCCCGGTACGGCCACGGCGGCCGACCTGCAGGAGAACCCCGAGATCGAGATCATCAACCCGCAGCTCCACATCGCCGAGCTCAACTCGAAGGGCCGGCTGGCCTTCGAGGTGACGATCGAGCGGGGCCGCGGCTACAAGCCCGGTGAGTCCGACCCGACGCAGACGACCATCGGCGTGATTCCCGTTGACGCGATCTTCTCGCCGGTGAGCCGCGTCTCCTTCGAGGTGGAGCCCACCCGCGTCGAGCAGTCGAGCGAGTACGACCGCATGGTCCTCGACATCACGACGGACGGCTCGATCACACCTCGCGACGCCCTGGCATCGGCCGGGTCCACGCTGCGTTCCCTCGTGCAGCTCATCGAGGAGATGAGTGAAGAGGCCGAGGGCCTCCAGCTCGGCGACATCCCCGGTGCGGCGAGCGGCTCACCGGACCTGGACCTGCCGATCGAGGACCTCGACCTGTCCGAGCGTCCCCGCAACTGCCTCAAGCGCGCCCAGGTCAACACGGTCGGCGAACTCCTCGTCAAGAGCGAGGACGAACTGCTCGCCATCACGAACTTCGGCCAGAAGTCACTCGATGAGGTCATCGCCAAGCTCGACGAGCGCGGCCTTGAACTGACGAGTCGAGACTGAGGAAGATCCCATGCCTGCCACTCCCAAGAAGGGCCGTCGCTTCGGCGGCAGCGCCCAGCATCAGCGCCTCATGATGGCCAACCTCGTCGCGAGCCTCATCGCGGCCGAGGGAATCGTCACCACGGAGGCCAAGGCCAAGGCCCTGCGCCCGGTCGCCGAGAAGATCATCACAAAGGCACGCAAGGGTGGTCTCCACAACCACCGCCAGATCATCTCGTTCCTGAACGACACCGAGATCGCGGACAAGCTGATCGAGGAGATCGGGCCGCGTTACGCGGACCGCTCCGGCGGCTACACCCGCATTCTCAAGCTCGGGCCGCGCTACGGCGACGCCGCGCCGATGGCGCGTATCGAGCTGGTCTGATCAGCCCGCGGTCGTGCCGTGCGACTGCGGCTCGTCGTCGCCTACGACGGCACCGACTTCTCCGGGTTCGCGACGTCACCGGGCTTCCGCACGGTCGCGGGTGAGATCACGAATGCTCTCGAGCGGATCTCGGGCGATTCCGTCGCGCTGACCTGTGCCGGGCGTACCGACGCGGGCGTGCACGCCAGCGGCCAGGTCGTGACCGTCGACGTCGAGGCGCCATCGCTGTCGGCCGGGGACCTCGGACACAGGATCGACCGCATGGTCGGTCCCGAGGTCTCGATCCTGTCCGCGGACGAGGTGGGGTCCGACTTCGACGCCCGTCGATCGGCGCGGATGCGCAGGTATCGCTACACGATCCTCAACCGAGCTGCGGGTGACCCGCTCCTGAGGCGCACCACCTGGCACGTGCGGTCTCCGGTGCTCGATCTCGAGGCGATGACCGAGGCGGCGCGTGCACTGGTCGGCACCCACGACTTCTCGTCGTTCTGTCGGCGCATCGTCGTGCGCACCGACGGGGGTGGTCGGCGCGAACTCGACCGCACCCGCGAGGTCCTAGAGACGGCGTGGATCGACCTGGGTGACGATCTGATCCGTTTCGACGTCGGTGCACGCTCCTTTTGTCAGCAGATGGTCCGTTCCGTGGTCGGAAGCCTCGTGACGGTCGGCTCCGGGACGCAGCCCCCGGAGTGGTTCGTCGAGCTGCTCGCCGCTCGTGACCGCAACACCGCGGGGCCGGTGGCTCCACCTCAGGGTCTGTGTCTGTGGGAGGTCGTGTACTGATCGCGCCCCGATGGTGCCGGTGCTCGTACCCGCGGCGGTTGTCGCGCGGGTCGGGTGACCGTATCGTTGTGGGTCGCCCCCGGACGGGGCGTGTCGCCCTGTCCGGATTCGCATTCGCTCTGTGACCACCCGAGAGGTTCGCCCGTGCGGACGTACAGCCCAAAGGCCAGCGAGATCGACCGCTCCTGGTACGTCGTCGACGCTGAAGGCATGGTCCTCGGCCGACTCGCCACGGAGGTCGCACGGATCCTGCGCGGCAAGCACAAGCCGACCTTCACCCCCCACCTCGACACCGGTGACCACGTCATCATCGTCAACGCCGACAAGGTCGTGTTGACCTCCGACAAGGCCGATCGCAAGCAGGTCTGGTCGCACTCGGGTTACCCGGGTGGTATCTCCTCGACGACGTACGCCGAACTGCTGCGCAGGAAGCCGGCGGAGGCCGTGCGCGCAACCGTCCGCGGCATGGTCCCCAAGAACCGTCTGGGTCGTCAGATGGTCCGCAAGCTCAAGGTCTACGCCGGGCCGACCCATCCCCATGAGGCCCAGAAGCCCGAACCGATCACATTCGATCACGCCCGCGCCCGGGCCTGATCGTCACAGGAGCTCCGATGTCGCATCCCCCTCTCGTCCAGGCCACCGGTCGTCGCAAGCGCGCGGTCGCACGGGTCCGCTTCCGTCTCGGTGACGGCCAGATCACGGTCAACTCCCGCCCTCTCTCGGACTACTTTCCGTCGAAGGCACACGCGGAGTCGATCGTGGAGCCCCTGACCCTGACCGAGACCGACAAGGCCTACGACATCGACGTCACCCTTCACGGCGGCGGACTCAACGGCCAGGCCGGCGCCATGCGTCTCGGTATCGCCCGTGGTCTGATCGACATGGACCCCGAGCTGCGTCCCGCCCTGAAGCGGGCGGGCTTCCTGCGGCGTGACGATCGCAAGAAGGAATCCAAGAAGTACGGCCTCAAGAAGGCCCGTAAGGCCCCTCAGTACTCGAAGCGCTGACCGGCGGCTCGTCCGAGCCCACCGATATCAGGTATCGCCCCGTGCGTTTCGGCACCGACGGTCTGCGTGGCCCCGCTCCCGGGACCCTCAGCGCAGCCGTCGCCGCATCCCTCGGCCACGCCGTCGCCACGACGTTCGACGCGACGCGTGTGTTCGTCGGCCGTGACACCCGCGAGTCGGGCCCGTTGCTCGTTGCGGGCGTCGCCCGTGGTTGCGCGGCTGCGGGCGCCCTGGTCGCCGATCTCGGCGTCGCGCCCACCCCCGCCGTCGCCTTCGCCGCCGAGCACGGCGGGGCACCGGGGATCGTCGTGTCGGCGTCGCACAACCCGTGGTACGACAACGGGCTCAAGGTGTTCGCCCCGGGCGGCAGGAAGCTGACCGGCGCGCAACAGGACACGATCGAGTCAGCTCTGCGAACGGCTGCGCCGGCGGCCACCGGCTCGGGCGCGATGGTCGCGACCCGCGACGCCGGCGACGCCGTGGAGCGCTGGGCGGCGCATGTCGGGGCGTCGATCGAAGGCCGCTCGCTCGAAGGCCTCTCCGTGGTGGTCGACACCGGGCACGGCGCCGCCTACGCCGTAGCGGGCCCCGTGCTGACGGGCCTGGGCGCGACGGTCGCCGTGATCAACGCGGCACCCGACGGTCGCAACATCAACGACGCATGCGGTTCGACGGACCTCGGGCCCCTCGCCGCAGCGGTCCGCGCCGCGGGGGCGGACCTCGGCCTGGCCTTCGACGGCGACGCCGACCGGGTCCTGGCGGTCGACCATCGTGGCCATCCGGTGGACGGGGACGCGATCATCGCGATCTGCGCGCTCGACCGACACCGGCGTGGATGTCCCCGATCCGACGGCGTGGTCGTGACGGTGATGGCCAATCTCGGCTTCCGCCGTGCCATGGCCGACAACGGGATCGAAGTGGTGGAGACGCCGGTGGGGGACCGCCACGTGCTCGAGGCGCTTGCCCGGACGGGACTGGTGCTGGGTGGCGAGCAGTCCGGCCACGTCGTGTTCTCCGACTACGCCACGACCGGCGACGGCCTGCTCACCGGCGTGCAGCTCCTCGACGTTCTCGCGCGTGCGCGGCGCCCGCTCGCCGAGGTCGTCGACGTGTCGTTGACGCGGTTCCCTCAGGTCCTCGTGAGCGTGCCGGTCGACGGTGACGCCGCCGACGCGGTCGCGCGTATTGCCGCTGACATCGCCGCCGCGGAGGCCGATCTCGGTGCGGAAGGTCGGGTCCTCGTTCGGCCATCGGGGACCGAACCGGTCGTGCGGGTCATGGCCGAGGCCGACACCGACGGCCGTGCGCGCGCTGCGGTGCAACGACTCGTGGACGCGCTCACGCCGGAGGAATCGTCGTGATGAGCGTCGTCGGCCCTGTGGGTGGCGGAACCTAGACTGGTCGAACTCGTCGGGCGGTATGCCCAGGCGCCCCGTCGGAAGGACTCCTCGGAGATGTGCGGGATCATCGGAATCGTCCGGCGGCGCTCCCACCGGACGCCACCCGAGCTGACCGGGCTGGTGGCTGCGCTCGGTGAAGTCGCAGCGAGCATCGCGGCGCCGTTCGGAACCGATGACGTCGGTCGGCTGGGGAGGGCGGCCGAGAGCCTGCGCTCAGTCTCCGTCGAGATGAGCGGCCCCCCCGGTGTGGCCGCCGGACTGAGCGACGCATCCGGTCTGGCGGCGCTGCGGGCCGCAGCGGCCTCGGTCGACGACGCGATCGCGATGATGGACGCCGCCCTCGACGGCGACGGGCTGGATCCCGCGACGGTCGCCGCGGTCGCGGCACCGGTCCTGGCGATTCGCGATGCCGCTTGGACCCTGGGCCGCGATCGTCTGCGGGCGGTGGACGGCGTCGCCGACCTGCTCGGCGGCGCGGAGCCGACAGTCGCGTCGGTCGAGGCGTACATGTCCATCCATCAGGCGCTGTCGGGGTTGGACCGTCTCGAGGTGCGCGGCCGGGATTCGGCCGGCATCCACGTCATCGTGCGCCGTCACGCTCTGGATCTGAGCGACCCGGCCACCGCGGACCGTGTCGCCGCCCGCTCCGCCGACCCGCTCTTCCGGACCGGGTCGGTCCGGGTGGGCGACCGCAGCGTCGCGTTCGTCTACAAGGCGGCTGCAGAGATCGGCGAGCTCGGTGACAACACAGCGGTCCTGCGGGCTGCGATCCGCTCGGATGAACTGCTCGCCGCTGCCCTCGCAACGCCCGACGCCGCGGCGACGGTTCTCGGACACACCCGCTGGGCGAGCGTCGGAATCATCTCGGAGGCGAACGCCCATCCGCTGGAGTCGTCCCGGCGTGACGACCCCGCCGCCCCCTTCGTCGCGGCGGCACTGAACGGCGACGTCGACAACCACCTCGAGCTCGCCGTCGAACACGGGTTGCGGTTCGCCGACGGGATCACGACCGATGCGAAGGTGATCCCCGCCCTCGTGGCGAACGGCCTCGTGTCGGGTCAGGCTCTCGACGAGTCCTTCCGGTCGACGGTGTCGTCCTTCGACGGGTCGGTGGCCATCGCCGCGACGAGCGACGCCCGTCCCGACGCGTTGCACCTGGCTCTACGCGGCAGCGGTCAGGCTCTCTACGTCGGCCTCGGTGAGGACCAGTTCATCGTGGCGAGCGAGCCGTACGGCGTCATCGAGGAGACCGCCCGGTACCTCCGCCTCGACGGCGAGACGCCGGCCAACCCCGACAACCCGACGGCGAGCCGGGGGCAGATGGTCGTCCTCGCCGCCGACGGCGCCGGGACCATCGACGGACTCGAGCGGATCTCCTATGACGGGACGGCGCTGCCGGTCGCCGAGGGGGAGATCGTCACCGCGGAGATCACGACGCGTGACATCGACCGTGGCGACCATCCCCACTTCCTTCTGAAGGAGGTCAGCGAGGCACCGTCGTCGTTCCGCAAGACCCTGCGCGGTCGCCTGGTCGGCGCCGACGACGATCTGCGGGTCGAGTTGAGCGACGACACGCTCCCCCCGGAGCTGCGCGCCCGCCTGCGCGCGGGCGGGATCACGCGGGTGAGCGTGATCGGTCAGGGCACGGCTGCCGTCGCCGGGCAGGGCGTCGCCGATGCGATCCGTACCGAGTTGGCCGGTCTCGACGTCATGGTCGAGGCGCTGCCGGCAACGGAGTTGTCGGGATTCGAGATGCGTCCGGACATGTCCGACACGCTGGTCGTGGCGATCAGCCAGTCCGGCACCACGACCGACACCAACCGAACCGTGGACCTCGTGCGGGCGCGGGGCGGAACCGTCGTCGCCATCGTCAACCGCCGCAACAGCGACCTGGTCGACAAGTCCGACGGTGTCCTGTACACATCCGACGGGCGCGACGTGGAGATGAGCGTGGCGTCGACCAAGGCCTTCTACTCTCAGATCGCCGCGGGCCTGCTTCTGGCATGCGCGCTCGCCGACGAGATGCGCCCGGACCCGACCGCGCGCGAGCGGCAGGCCCGCCAGAGGCTCCTCAGCGCGGTGCGCGGGCTGCCCGAAGCGTTGACGGCGACGCTGTCGCTGCGTGAACACATCGGCCGGATCGCCCACCGCGTCGCTCCCGGTCGTCGCTACTGGGCGTTGGTCGGCAACGGCCGCAACCAGGTCGCGGCGCGTGAGGTCAGAATCAAGCTCTCGGAGCTCTGCTACAAGTCCATCGCGTGTGACACCACCGAGGACAAGAAGCACATCGACCTCTCCTCGGAACCGATGATCATCGTCTGCGCCGCCGGACTCAGCGGTTCGACGCTCGACGACGTCGTGAAGGAGGTCGCGATCTACGGAGCTCACAAGGCCGCCCCGGTCGTGATCGGTCCCGACGACGAGCGCTTCGCCGCCGTCGCCGACGTGATCCCGCTTCCCGATGTCGAGCCGCGGGTCGCGTTCGTTCTGGCGGCGATGGCCGGGCACCTGTTCGGCTACGAGGCCGCGCTCGCGATCGACGCCCTCGCTCAGCCCCTGCGCCAGTCCCGCTCACTGGTGGAGGCCACCCTCGACGCCGAACCCGGCCTGTCCGGCGATGAACTCCTGCGCCGGGTCGTGGACGGTCTGCGTGACCACGCCTCGGTCTTCTTCGGCCGGCTGCGCGCGGGGGACTACAACGGCACCCTCGAGGCGTCCACGGCCACCCGGCTCGCATCCATGTACCGCTACGCGGTGGGCGTCATCCCTCTCGACGCCTACCAGGTCGACCACGGGGAGATCGGCACGCCGGCCGTCGTGGTCGAGGAGTTGATGCGGGCGGCGTCGGCGGCCATCGACGAACTGACGCGACCGATCGACGCGATCAAGCATCAGGCCAAGACCGTCACCGTCGGGATCAGCCGTGGCGACGAGGCCCTCGTGCAGGTCCCGCTCGTCGCCGCGGTCCTGGAGGCCGGGTCGCCCCGCGATCAGCTCAGCTACGCGTCGCTGCGCACCCTGGCGGAGCTCGACCCGGCGATCACAGAGGTCGTCGGGTTCACCCGCTATTCCATCGACGGTGACGCCGCTGTCGACGACGCCCGGATCGCCATTGTCGACCGCGGCGGAATCTCGGCCGGCCTGCGTTCACGGGTGGATCACGACCCGGTCCTGCGAGGCACGAAGCACCGGGTCGCCTTCGACCAGGACGTGCACGTCACCCAGGGCCGGCGTGACGGGAGGTCCATCATTCTCGTCCCAGAGGTGAAGGACCGCCAGACGGTCGGACTGACGATCATGCACGTCGAGTTCACCGACCGGCTGGCACCGGCGGTCGCAGCGGGTGTGCTGCGGGGCTACGACCGGCGTCTGTCCCGGTTGCGCGACGCGGTCACCGAGACGGAGCCGGACTTCGACGAGAGCGTCCTGGGTGAGGTGCCGGTCCTCGATCTGCTCGTGGATCCGGTGTCCGAGCTGGCCGACCGGTGGCGGGACCGGTGACCGCCCCCGTACCCGTGGCTCCGGGTCGATGATCGGCATCGGCACGGACCTCGTCGACGTCGCCCGGTTCCGGCGGATGATCGAGCGCCGTCCCGGTCTCGTGGACCGACTCTTCGGCCCGGCCGAGCGTGAGGCGATGGCCCTTCGCAGCGACCCGGCGACAGGTTTCGCAGCCCGATTCGCCGCGAAGGAGGCGACGATGAAGGCGCTCGGCGTCGGGCTCGGCGCCTTCGACTTCGCGGAGGTCGAGGTCATCCGGACCCCCTCCGGTGCGCCGGAGCTGCGACTGCACGGGCGTGCCGCCGCCCTGGCGGACGGCGCCGGTGTCGTGCGCTGGCACGTGAGTCTGAGCCACGTCGACAGCGTGGCGAGCGCGGTGGTGGTCGCGGAATGATCCCGGTCGTCACGCCCGCCCAGATGACGGCGATCGATGCCGCTGCTCCCGAGACGGTCGACGAGCTGGTCGCCCGGGCCGGTGCGGCGGTCGCCCGTGTCGCCCGGGAGATGCTAGGCGGCCACTACGGCCGACGTGTGGTCGTCATCGCCGGTCCGGGCAACAACGGCCGCGACGGGGAGGTCGCCGCCGAACTTCTGGCGCGGCGTGGTGCAGCGGTCGGGATCGTGGCGGCCACCGACCCCCCCGCGCGCCTCGCGCCGTGCGATCTCGTGATCGACGCCGCTTTCGGTACCGGACTCGCCCGTCCTTGGCACCCACCGCACCTGGCGCCGGGGACCCCGGTCCTGGCCGTCGACACGCCCTCGGGTGTCGACGGTCTCACTGGTGACGCGGCCGGTAGCCCGCTCGCGGCCGATGTGACCGTCACGTTCGCCGCGCTCAAGCCCGGCCTTCTGTTCGGGGCCGGCCGCTCGCTCAGCGGCGAGGTACGGGTGGCCGATATCGGCCTCGATGTCGGCGGTGCCGACACCCACCTCATCGAGTTGGCCGACGTCGCGGCCGGCTGGCCCCGCCGTGCCGTGGACACCCACAAGTGGCGTTCCGCGTGCTGGGTCGTGGGTGGATCTCCCAACATGACCGGTGCCGCCTACATGGCCGCGGCCGCTGCGGCGCGGTCCGGCGCGGGGTACGTGCGGCTCAGCGTGCCGGGTCTGGAGGCCCCCGGCGGGCCTGTGGAGGCGGTGGGCCATCCGCTCGACGAAGGCGAGTGGGCGCCGGAGGTCCTCGCTGGTCTCGACCGGTTCGCCGCGCTCGTCATCGGCCCCGGTCTCGGTTCGGGTCGCCACGACGCGGAGGCCGTCCGGCGTGCCGTCGCCGACGCTCCCGTGCCGGTCGTGGTGGACGGTGACGGACTGGGTGCGCTGGGCGACAAGGCGCTCACCGTTCTCGCCGGCCGGTCTGCGGCCACCGTGCTCACGCCCCATGACGCCGAGTTCGCCCGGCTGACGGGTCACGCGCCCGGCGACGACCGCATCGCCGCGGCTCGCCGTCTGGCATCGGAGACGGGTGCTCATGTCCTCCTCAAGGGCCCGACCACCGTGGTTGCCGCGCCGGGCGGGGCGGTGCGTCTGAGCGTGGCCGGCGACAGTCGCCTCGCCACAGCCGGGACCGGCGATGTGCTCTCGGGGATGATCGGTGGACTCCTCGCGGCCGGAGCCGACGCCCTTACCGCGGCGTCCCTCGCCGCGGTCGTTCACGGTCATGCGGCGACCATGGGACCGTCGTCGGGACTGATCGCGTCGGATCTCCCCGGGCTCGTCGCGCTGGTACTCGACGAGCTGGTGCCCGCGCCGCGTGGTGTGCACGTGGAGCGGATCTGATGCGGCCCACCGTCGCCACGGTCGACCTCGGTGCGATCGCCCACAACGTCGCGGCTCTCGCCGAGCGCGCCGGCGACGCCATCTTCTGTGCGGTGGTCAAGGCGGACGCCTACGGGCACGGAGCCGTGGCGTCGGCCCGCACGGCGGTCGAGGCGGGCGCGCAGTGGTTGGCGGTCGCGCTCGTCGAGGAGGGCGTCGAACTGCGCCGGGCGGGTCTCGACGTGCCGATTCTGTTGCTGTCGGAGCCCCGACCTCCCGAGATGATCGAAGTGGTGGAGCACGACCTCCGGCCGACGGTCTACAGCGGCGAGGGTTTCGCCGCGGCGGCTGCTGCCGCCGCCGGTCGCGGTGAGCGCCTGGCGGTCCACCTGAAGGTCGACACCGGCATGCACAGGGTGGGGGCGCGTCCTGAGGACGTGGCGATGCTCGCCCGTGCCATCGTCGACAAGCCGGCCCTGGACCTCGAGGGGCTCTGGACCCACTGTGCGCTCGCGGACGAGCCGGAGAGGGACACGACCGACCGTCAGATCGACCTCTTCGACGCGGTGCTCGCCGAGCTCGCGGACGAGGGCATCGTCCCGCCGATCACCCACGTCGGCAACTCGGCGGTGCTGCTGGCTCACCCGCGCGGTCTGCGTGACCTCGTGCGGGTGGGCATCGCCGTGTACGGGCTCCCGCCGGTCCGTGGCTTCGACGGCGGGGTGGACCTGCAGCCGGCCATGAGGCTCACGTCCGCCGTGTCGATGGTCAAGGTCGTCGCGGCGGGCGAGGGTGTCAGCTACGGCCTGCGTCACACGTTCTCGAGGGACACGGTGGTGGCGACCGTTCCGATCGGATACGCGGACGGCGTGCGGCGCAGCTATTCGCGCTTCGGCGGCCAGGTGCTGATTCGGGGACGGCGCCGTCCGGTGGTCGGCGTCGTCACGATGGACCAGCTGATGGTCGACTGCGGCCCGCCGGGGGATCCCGCGGCCGACGCCGTGGCCACGGCGGACGAGGTGGTTCTGATCGGCGAGCAGGACGGCGAGACGATCGGAGCGGTCGACGTCGCGGAGGTGTTGGGGTCGATCGCGTACGAGGTGGTCTGTGACGTGGGTCGCCGGGTCCGACGCGTCTACAGGTGAGCGAGACGGGCGGGGCGGACCGTCTGACGATCCTCGTGGCAGAGGGTTGGTTCGGCGGGTCCCACCGCCAGTGGGCCCTCGGCTGGGCGGCTGCGAGCGCGCACGATGTCCGTCTGGTCACGCTGCCGGCGGCGCGCTGGAAGTGGCGGCTCCGGGCCGGTGCGGTCCGTCTCGCCGAGGCCGTTCGAGCCGACATCGCAGCCAACGGACGTCCGGACCTGCTGGTTGTCTCGTCGATGGTCGACGCGGCGTCGCTGGTGGGAATCGCACGCCGTGAGCTCCGCGGCGTGCCGATGGTGGGGTACCTGCACGAGAACCAACTCACCCAGCCGCGCGCCCCCGGGCAGAACGTCGACGAGGGTCTCGCGCTCACCCAGTGGCGTTCGATGGTCGCGGCCGATGAGGTGTGGTTCAACAGTGCCTTCCACCGCGACGACCTGCTCGGTGCGCTACCGGGCCTTCTGAACCGCGACCGGGTGGGGGAGTCCCAGGGGGACCTCCTCGCCGACGTGGCCGGGCGGTGCCGGGTCGTGCCCCTCGGGGTGGACACGGCCGACCTCGTGGCCGTGCACCGTCCGGTGCGCCGGGGTCCTCCGGTCGTGGTCTTCAACCACCGGATCGCCCACGACAAGGATCCGGGGGCGGTTCTCGACGCGCTGGCCACGGTGGCCGGGCATGGCGTCGACTTCGAACTCGTCGTCACAGGGGAGGGCCTCGGTTCGGCACCGTCGCATGTCCGGCGTGGGCTCGCTGCGCTCGGGGAGCGGGTGCGGGCGACGGGCCATCTCGACCGCGCCGACTATCTCCGGCTGCTGTGTGAGGTCGACGTCGTGGTGTCCGCCGCGCGCCACGAGTTCTTCGGTGTAGCGGTCGTCGAGGCGGTGGCCGCGGGAGCGGTGCCCGTCCTGCCCGACCGTCTGAGCTACCCGGAGGTGATACCCGACCGGTTCCACGATGTGGTCCTGCACCCCGACGGCGCACTGGGGGAGAGGCTCGCGTCGGTGCTGGGCGACATCGACGGTGCCCGTCGTCGCACGGCGGGACTGCGCGAGGCGATGCTCGACCACGACTGGCGGGTCCGCGGTCCCGCCCACGACGAGGCGGCGCGGACCGTGACGGTGGCGTCGGGTCGACCGAACTAGGTTGCGGAGGTGGTCACCACGATCGCCGACGTGAGGGTCGGACATCACACCGATCCGGTTGCGGCGACCGGTTGCACCGTCATCGTCGTGCCGCCCGGCACCGTCGCCTCCGGCGAGGTCCGCGGCGGCGCACCGGCCACCCGGGAGTTCGCGCTCCTGGACCCGGCGGCGACTGTCGACACCGTCGACGCGGTTGTTCTCACCGGCGGCTCCGCCTTCGGCCTGGCCTGCGCCGACGGTGTGGTGGCGGCCCTCGAGGCGGCCGGCCGTGGCTTCCCGACTCCGGCCGGGCGCGTGCCGATCGTCGTGGCCATGGGCCTCTACGACCTCCTGGTCGGGGACCCCTCGGTGCGTCCCGGGCCGGCGGAGGGGCAGGCGGCAACGCTGGCCGCGCTCGGCCCGTCGGGATCCGCGCCACCCGGTGACGGGGCCGTCGGCGCCGGGACCGGCGCCACGGTCGGCAAGTGGCGCGGTGCCACGGCGGTGAGACCCGGGGGACTCGGGACCGCCACCGTCAGCGCCGGCGGCGTCACCGTCGCCGCGACGATCGCCGTCAACGCCGGAGGCGATCTCGACGACGGGGTCACCGTCGCTGCGATCCGCGACGGTTCCTTCGTCGCCCCGGCGGACGATCCGGGCATGCGGATGGGCAACACGACGATCGGGTGCATCGTGACCGATGCGAAGCTCGACGCCGCCGAGTGTCACGCGGTCGCGCGCAGTGGCCACGACGGGCTCGCGCGCGCTCTGATCCCCGTCCACACGGCTCTCGACGGCGACGCTCTCGTGGCGGCGGCCACCGGTCGGGTGGATGCGCCCGTGTCGCTGGTGCGGCTGCTGGCCGTGGTTGCCGTGGCGGACGCCGTCGCGGCAGCTGTCGCAAGGTGATCACGCCGCCGGGCCGGGGCGGGGGAGGCGCCGGTACGCTTCAGCGCGTGTCCACCGCGCTCGCCGACGTCGCATCCGAGGCTTCGACCTGCACGCGCTGTGGTCTCGCCGACGGGCGCACCCGGGTCGTGTTCGGGATGGGAGACCCGGGAGCGGATCTCATGTTCGTCGGTGAGGGGCCCGGCGCCAACGAGGATCGCGAGGGCCTGCCCTTCGTGGGCCGGTCCGGAAAGTTGCTCGACCGCCTGATGGCCGAGGAGATGGGGCTGGACCGGACGTCGTGCTACATCGCCAACGTGGTCAAGTGCCGCCCGCCCGGGAACCGGGACCCCCGGCCGGAGGAGATCGCGGCGTGTCGCCCGTGGCTCGAGACCCAGGTGGACCTCATCGCGCCCAGCGTCATCGTCACGCTGGGGAACTTCGCGTCGAAGCTCCTGCTCGAGACGAAGACGGGCATCACCCGCTTGCGCGGCAGGACCTATCCGTTCCCGACCGCACGGGGCGACATCACCCTGGTGCCCACGTTCCATCCCGCCGCCGTGTTGCGCGGCGGCGGCGAGCAGATGGCCGCCATGCGCGCGGACCTCGTGAGGGCGAAGCAGGCGATGTCGTGATCGCGGTTCGAACCGCGTCAGCCGACGAGACCCGGGCGGTCGCCGAGGCGCTCGCCGCACTCGTGGGCCCCGGCGACGTCGTCCTGCTGTCCGGTGACCTCGGCGCGGGCAAGACCACCTTCACCCAGGGCCTCGGCCGCGGCCTCGGGATCGAGGCCCGGATCACGAGCCCCACGTTCACGTTGGCCCGCGAATACAGCGGTCGGGTCATGTTGCACCACCTCGACGTGTACCGCCTCGAGCAACTCGCCGAGGTCCTGGACCTCGGTCTGCCCGAGCTGCTCGACAGCGGCGGGGTCGTCGTCGTCGAGTGGGGCGATTCCATCCGACCTGTCCTCCCGGCCGACTTCCTCGAGGTCCGGCTCCTCTTCGTCGACGACGGTTCCGACGACGAGCGTGTCTTCGAGTTCCGCGGTGTCGGGTCATCGTGGTCGGCGAGGGGTCGTGCCCTGGCGGGTGCGCTGTCGAGTTGGACCGAGGGGGAACCGTGCTGATCCTGGGAATCGAGAGCGCCACCCAGCAGGTCGGGTGTGCCATCGGTGGCCACGAGGGGGTTCTCGCCTCGGCGCACTCCTGTCGGGCGCGCCGCCACGCCGAGACGCTCGCGCCCCAGATCGACTTCGTCCGCACGCAGGCCCGGGTCGACCTGTCCGAGATAAGTGTCGTCGCCGTGGATCTCGGGCCGGGCCTCTACACGGGTCTGCGGGTCGGGATCGCAACGGCGACGGCGATGGCCTATGCGCTGGGTGTCCCGATGATCGGGGTGCCGAGCCTGGACCTCGTCGCCCATCCGGTGCGGTTCACCAACCGCCTGATCGTGGCGGCCCTCGACGCGCGCCGCGGCGAGGTCTTCTACGCGTTCTACCGCCAGGTGCCCGGAGGGGTGCAGCGGGTCACGGGCCACCGGGTGGCCTCACCGGAGGATCTCGCGTCGGAACTGGTCGCGTCCGGTGAGGAGATCCTGCTCGTCGGTGACGGTGCGCTGCGCCACAGCGATGTCTTCGAGGGCATCGCCCGGGTGGAGATCGCCGAACAGGGACTCGCCTACCCCACCGCCGGCTCGCTCGTGCAGTTGGCGCACGCCCGGGCACTGCGCGAGGACTTCGTCAAGCCGTGGGAACTCCGGCCGCTGTATCTGCGGCTGCCCGATGCCGAGCCCGATGCCTGGGCCACCCGGAACGCGCCGTGACCGTGTCGGTGTCCGCGTCGGCGCCGACGATTCGGCCGATGCGTCGCGCCGATCTACCCGTGGTCCGAACGATCGATGCACAGGCCTACGGCGACGCGTGGTCGCGCGAGACGTGGCTGGCCGAGATCGGTGAGAGGCCGGACCGTGTGCATCTCGTGGCCGAGGTCGACGGCCGCATCGTCGGTCACGGCGGTTCGATGCTCGTCCTCGCCGACGTCCACATCACGACTGTCGCGGTCGAGGCTGCCTGGCATCGCAGGGGTGTGGCCCGGCGACTCGTGACGGCGTTGCTCGTGGCGGCGCGTGCGTCGGCGGCTTCGGCGGCCACTCTCGAGGTGCGTGCTTCGAACGCCGCGGCCATCTCGCTGTACCGCTCTTTCGGATTCGCGCCGGTGGGCGCGCGCCGCAACTACTACCCCGACCCCGGCGGTGGGCACGAGGACGCCATCGTCATGTGGCTGTTGGATCTCGACGGGGACGAGGTCGCCCGCCGTCTGGTGGCGATGGCGGCGCCGGACGAAATGGGACGAGACGGGGTGGAGCCTGCCGCTGTCGCGGTGGCGGGTCCGATGCAGACAGGTCGCCGGGAGGATGGCACATGAACGAATCGGTGAAGGTCGTGCTGGGGATCGAGACGTCGTGTGACGAGACCGCGGCAGCGGTCGTGTCCGAGGCGTCGTCGGTCCTGTCGTCGGTCGTGTCGAGCCAGGTGGACCTCCACGCCCGCTACGGCGGAGTCGTGCCGGAGGTGGCGAGTCGCGCCCACGTCGAGTTGCTGACGCCGGTGGTGGCGCAGGCTCTGGTGGAGGCCGGTGTCACCGACGCCGGAGAGGGCATCGACGCCGTGGCGGCCACCTACGGGCCCGGCCTAATCGGTTCGCTGCTCGTCGGGGTGAGCGCCGCCAAGGCCCTCGCGCTGGTGTGGGACGTCCCCTATGTCGCGGTGAACCATCTCGAAGCGCACCTGTACGGAGCCTTTCTGGAGGAGCCCTCGATCGAGTTGCCGATCGTCGTGCTGTTGGTCTCGGGCGGACACACGATGCTCGTCGAGATGCGCGACCACGGTGACTACACGGTGCTCGGCGAGACGCTCGACGACGCGGCGGGCGAGGCCTTCGACAAGGTCGCCCGCTTCATGGGCCTCGGCTACCCGGGCGGTCCGGTGATCGACCGCCTCGCGCTCGAGGGCTCGCGCGACGCCGTGCGGTTCCCGCGCGCGCTGATGGACGAGGGACTGGACTTCTCCTTCAGCGGGGTGAAGACCGCCGTGGTCAACCACATCCGACGCTCCGACGATGACGCGGATCCCGCCGACGTGGCGGCCTCGTTCCAGGCGGCCGTGGTGGATGTGCTGGTCACCAAGGCGCGCCGCGCCGCGGCGCAGGTCGGAGCGAAGGGGCTCTGCCTCGCCGGTGGGGTCGCCGCCAACTCGGAGTTGCGCGAGTCCTTCCTCGACGCGTGTGAGTCGGATGGCCTACGCGCGTATCTGCCGAGCCGGGCCATGTGTACCGACAACGCCGCGATGGTGGCGGCCGCGGGTTGGTGGCGTCTACGGGCCGACGGATCCACGCCTCTCGATGTCGGCGCGGACCCCTCGCTGGGTCTCGGCGCGCGGTGACCCCAGGTTGCCGAGGGTCGAAGCCGCCGTTATGGTCTGACACTCGTAAGGCAAGAGGGATGCTTGCCGTTGCCCCGCGCGACGGTCTATGTTGTCCCGTTGAAGTTTGAAGTCGGGCGGTGAGACACTCACCGCCGTCTACTCGGAGAGAGGAATAGGTAGTGATGAAGAGACTATTGGTGGCAATCGCCGCTGTCGGTCTGCTTGCGAGCGCATTTGCGTTCTTCGCCAGCCCGGCATCTGCGAACCCGACATCTGTGACCTTCGACGCGAATCTAGGAGACGTCACCGTCACAGTGACCCCGCTCAACAACTGCGATCCGCCGGACGACGAGGGCCAGGTGGACTCGCCCGCCGGCCTGAGCTTCAACGTTCTGACGATCGACGAGGAAACCCTCGGCCTTTCGGACGAGTGCAACTACACGGCGACCGTCAGCCATCCCGGCTGTGAGACGCAGGCTCGGATCGATCCGTCGCCCGCAAACGACGCCAACGACAACATCGCCAATGTCCCGGATCTCTACGCACCGGGTGAGGCGGCGTCGTTCACGATCGGTGACGAGGCCGGTTTCGACATGATGTTCGGCGAAGAGGCGAACATCTTCGTAACTGGTACTTGCGCCTCGACCGCGGAACACGATCTCTACAAGAACGTGCCGATCGCCGATGCGGACGTATTCTCGCTGACGACCTTCACGTTCCTCGTGACCCCGTCGGAGACCTACCCCGCCACCTGCACCCAGGCGTCCCTCGAGATCACCGGTGACGGTTCGCCGGCTGTTGTCCTCGAAGACATCGAGGTCGCCGCGAGCGTCCTCGTCAGCAACGATGTCCAGTCCTGCGCCTACGACATCACCGAGATTCCGGTGGACGGCTGGACCAACCAGATCCCGCTGTTCGGCAACACCCAGTTCGAGCAGACCCCGGGCACCATCACCCCGTTCCGCAACGTCTTCGACCCGGTCTCGATCAACGTGACCAAGTCCATGGACCTGGATGACTTCGTCGTCCTCTCGAACATCGACACCGGCCTGCTCAACGAGCGGATCGACTTCTTCATCAGCGCCAGCGACGGTTGTGCGGACACGATCATCAACGTGTTCAACGGCGTGCTGGGTTCCACCGGAACGTTCGTCAACACCTCACCGGCTCAGGTCGAGCTGGCGGGCTTCAACGACAACGTGTTCACCGGTGAAGACGTCCCCGTCGTCGTCGACGGCGAGCCCTGCACCTACGTGGTGGAAGAGCTTGCTGACGCCGACCTCCTCGAGTACTGCGCACCGGTCAACGGTGACACGCAGTCACTCACCTGGGCGCCGGGGCTGACCAGCCTCGACTTCACCTTCCACAACGACTGCGAAGCACCGGCCGAGCCGGAGCCGACCACACCTCCGACCGACGGTTCGCCGACGCCGACGCCTGACGTCGACGACGGTGGCGCTGGCGGACCCGGCGGCCCGAGCTTCGCCGGCTAACACTCTCCTCAGAGAGAACCGACTTCAACGACGGGACCGGCCTTCGGGCCGGTCCCGTTCGTCGTTTTCGGTCCGGTCGCCTGCACCGCGCCAGGCCATGGCCACGGCGGGTTCCGAGCCCGCTTCGCGGCTCCTACACTCGAGAAGGCGGAATTTCCCGGCTCCGACGTTTGCCTCCCGTGTCGGAGCGGCCTATCGTTAGCACTCGCAGCCAGAGAGTGCTAGCTGCTGACGACTGACTTAATGTGTCACTGGGAGGCACGTAACCAATGAATCTGCAGCCCCTCGAGGATCGCATCGTTGTTCGCCCAGGTGAGTCGGAGGAGACCACCGCCAGCGGCCTCGTGATTCCCGACACCGCCAAGGAAAAGCCCCAGCAGGGTGAGGTACTCGCTGTCGGCCCGGGCAAGCGTTCGGACCAGACGGGAGAACTCATTCCGGTCGACGTATCGGTCGGCGACATCGTCGTCTACAGCAAGTACGGCGGCACCGAGATCGCGGTGAAAGGTGAGGACGTTCTGATCCTCTCCGCCCGCGACGTCCTCGCCATCGTCAAGTAGGGACCCCACCAATGTCCAAGATTCTCAAGTTCGACGACAAAGCCCGCCGCGGCCTCGAGGCGGGCGTGAACAAGCTCGCTGACGCCGTCAAGGTCACGCTCGGCCCCAAGGGTCGCAACGTCGTCCTCGACAAGAAGTTCGGCGCACCCACCATCACCAACGACGGTGTCTCCATTGCTCGCGAGATCGAGCTGGAGGACCCGTTCGAGAACATGGGCGCCCAGCTGGTCAAGGAAGTCGCGACCAAGACGAACGACATCGCCGGAGACGGAACCACCACGGCAACCGTGCTCGCACAGGCCCTGGTCCATGAAGGTCTCCGCAACGTCGCTGCCGGCGCCAGCCCGACCGGCCTCAAGCGGGGCATCGAGGCAGCCGTCGCAGCTGCCGTCGAGTCCATCGCCCAGCAGGCCAACGAGATCGACTCCAAGGCCGAGATCGCACAGGTCGCGGCCATCTCCGCAGCTGACACAGCCATCGGTGACGTCCTCGCGGACGCCATCGACAAGGTCGGCAAGGACGGCGTCGTGACGGTCGAGGAGTCCAACACGTTCGGCATGAGTCTCGACTTCGTCGAGGGCATGCAGTTCGACAAGGGCTACCTCTCCCCGTACTTCGTCACCGACCAGGACCGCCAGGAGTCGGTCCTGGAGGATCCGTACATCCTGCTCCTCCAGGGCAAGATCACCTCGGTTCAGGACCTGCTGCCGGTGCTCGAGAAGGTCATGCAGTCCGGCAAGCAGCTGCTGATCATCGCTGAGGACGTCGAGGGCGAGGCCCTCGCGACCCTGGTGGTCAACAAGATCCGTGGCACGTTCAACTCGGCGGCCGTCAAGGCCCCCGGGTTCGGCGAGCGTCGCAAGGCGATGCTCCAGGACATGGCCGTCCTCACCGGCGGCCAGGTCATCGCCGAAGAGGTCGGGCTCAAGCTCGACGCCGTCACGCTTGACCTGCTCGGTCAGGCCCGCAAGGTCGTCATCACCAAGGACAACACCACGATCGTCGAGGGCGCCGGAGAATCCGCCGACGTCGAGGGACGGATCGCACAGATCCGTCGCGAGATCGAAGACACCGACTCGGACTGGGATCGCGAGAAGCTCCAGGAGCGTCTCGCCAAGCTCGCCGGCGGCGTCGCTGTCGTGCAGGTAGGTGCGGCCACGGAGGTCGAGCTCAAGGAGAAGAAGCACCGCATCGAAGATGCTCTCTCCGCCACGCGTGCAGCGATCGAAGAGGGCGTGGTCGCCGGTGGCGGCACTGCTCTCGTCCGCAGCCGCGAGGCCGTGGCCAAGGTGATCGAAAGCCTCGTGGGCGACGAAGCCACGGGCGCCAAGATCGTCTACAAGTCACTCATCGCGCCGGCTCGGCTCATCGCCGACAACGCCGGACACGAGGGCAACGTCATCGTCCGTGAGGTCGAGGCTGCCAGTGGCCCGATGGGCTTCAACGCAGCAACCGGCGAGATGACCGACCTGGTCGCCGCCGGCGTCATCGATCCGGCCATGGTCACCCGTGCGGCGCTGCAGAACGCGGCGTCCATCGCAGCGCTGCTGCTCACGACCGAGGCCCTCATCGCCGACAAGCCCGAGCCCGAGCCCGCCATGGGCGGCGGGGGCGACCCGATGGGCGGTATGGGCGGTATGGGCGGCATGGGCGGCATGGGGATGATGTAGAGCGGTCCCCACCGCACGATGTTCGCACGGAGCCGGGCCTGTGGGCCCGGCTCCGGCGCGTCCGGCCAACGGTAGGCTCGGACACATGGAAGAACGGCTACCAGCAGACCCTGCGAAGCTCGCGAGCACACTGCGGGACTGGCACGCGGGTGACACCCTGCCGGGCCGGGCGATGGCCGACCTCAAGCACGGCGGCCTCGCGGTCCTGCTCCCTTCGTTGGCGGCGGACAATCCGGTACTCGCCGACCCCACGGAGATCTGGTCACAGTGGGAGAGGGCGAAAGCGGGTCCCGTCGCCGTCCTCGAGGCGCTGTGGGCCGCCGACATCGTCGACATCCTCGGTGAGCTCGCACGGGCGTGACTCGCCGGCCCGGACCGCAGCGGATCCCCCGTCCGGCCTCGGCCCGGCCCGGAGCCCCGCCGCCATGGGCCTCATTGCCGCCGTCGGCTCGCTCCGTCGCGTTCGACACGGCGCTCGACCGCATCCACGAGCGCGGCCCCGGCCGCATCATCGAGGACTCACGCGCCGATGTCCGGCCGGCGAACGCCCGCTCGAGCGCCGTCCTCGTGGCTCTCTATGACGCAGGCGGCCCGCACGTCATCTTGACCCGGCGGGCCTCACACCTGCGCAGCCACCGCCACGAGGTGTCGTTTCCCGGCGGCCGCGAGGAGAGTGACGACCGCCACCTCTGGCAGACGGCGCTGCGCGAGGCGTGGGAGGAGATCGCACTACCACCCGAGGCGGTGACGCCCGTGGGGGAACTCGACGGCTTCGTCACCGTGGGCTCGAACGCGCTGGTCCACCCCTATGTGGGCCGACTCGAACGACCGCCGAGGGGACTGCGGGCCGAGCCCGGCGAGGTGGAAGAGATCATCCACGTGTCACTGGCGGAGTTGGCAGCGGACGGCGTCTTCCGCGAGGAGCTGTGGGAGTTCGGCGGCGTCGATCGGCCGGTCTACTTCTTCGACCTCGACGGCGACACGGTGTGGGGCGCGACCGGTGCGATGCTGCGCCAGCTGGTGGGGATCGTGACGGGGACCGACGACACGATCGGGCGCTGAACCGCATCCCATGGGGCCGTGAGGGTCCGGGTAGCATGGCCGTTCCAGGTGGCTCACGGGAGCAGGCAATGGCTGAGATCGAGATCGGGCGAGGCAAGACCGGCCGGCGGGCCTACGGGTTCGACGACATCGCAATCGTGCCTTCACGACGCACACGTGACCCCGAGGACGTCGACATCACCTGGGAGATCGACGCCTACCGCTTCGACCTCCCCCTGATGGCATCGGCGATGGACAGCGTCGTGTCGCCCGCCTCGGCGATCGAGATCGGCCGCCTCGGTGGTCTCGCGGTCCTCAACCTCGAGGGCCTGTGGACCCGCTACGAGGATCCCGACGCCATCCTCGAGGAGATCGCCCGGCTCGAGCCCGACAAGGCCACACTGCGGATGCAGGAGCTCTACGCCGAACCCATCCGCCCCGAGCTGATCGGTGAGCGGATCCGTGAGATCCGCTCCGCCGGCGTGGTGGCGTCGGTCTCGGTGACGCCCCAGCGCACCGGGAGCCTCCTGCCGCACATCCTCGCCGCGGAGGTCGACCTGCTGGTCATCCAGGGAACAGTGGTGACCGCCGAACACAAGTCCAAGACGTCCGAGCCGCTGAACCTGAAGAAGGTCGTGCGTGAGCTCCCGATCCCCGTGATCGTCGGAGGCTGCGCGAGCTACGAGGCCGCACTGCATCTCATGCGTACCGGCGCCGCCGGGGTCCTCGTCGGCGTCGGCCCCGGCCAGGCCTGCACCACCCGCGGCGTCCTCGGTATCGGGGTTCCCCAGGCCACGGCCATCGCTGACGCCCGTGCGGCGCGGATGCGACATCTCGACGAGACCGGCGTCTACGTCCACGTCATCGCGGACGGCGGAATGGGAACCGGCGGTGACATCGCCAAGGCCATCGTCTGCGGTGCCGACGCCGTCATGATCGGGTCGCCGCTCGCCTCGGCTCACGAGTCCCCCGGACGTGGGTGGCACTGGGGGATGGCCACATTCCATCCCACGCTGCCGCGCGGCGCGCGGGTCAAGGTCTCGCCCCGCGGCACACTCGCCGAGGTCCTCGTCGGCCCGGCCCACGAGAACGACGGCCGCCTGAACCTCTTCGGTGGCCTCCGGACCTCGATGGCCACCTGTGGATACGAGACCGTCAAGGAGTTCCAGAAGGCCGAGGTCATGGTTGCGCCCGCGCTGCAGACCGAGGGCAAGTCCCTCCAGCGCGCCCAGGGCGTCGGCATGGGCAACTGAGTCGTCTGTCGCGGCGATGAGCGATGACCGACACCCCGTCCTCGTCGTCGACTTCGGGGCCCAGTACGCGCAGCTGATCGCCCGGCGTGTGCGCGAGGCCCACGTCCACTCCGAGATCGTCCCGCACGACATCACGGCCGAGGAGATCGCCCGCCGCAACCCGAAGGGCGTGATCTTCTCCGGCGGTCCGGCGTCGGTCCAC
>JAVJTC010000014.1 GCA_040219085.1 Acidimicrobiales bacterium | reverse complement strand
CTTCATCTGGCCCTCGTCGAAGGCGGTGTCGGTTCCCGGTCGGCCACTGGCCGCCCAGTACCGCACCGCGTCGGAGCCGTACTGTTCGAGCAGTCCCATCGGGGTGACGACGTTGCCCTTCGACTTCGACATCTTCTTGCGGTCCGGGTCGAGCACCCATCCCGAGATGGCGGCGTTGGCCCACGGGAGGCTCTGGTGTTCGAGGTGGGCGCGCACCGTGGTCGAGAACAGCCACGTCCGGATGATCTCGTGGGCCTGCGGCCGCAGGTCCATGGGGAACGTCCGGGCGAACAGGTCGTCGTCGACGGACCACCCGCACGCGATCTGGGGCGTCAGAGATGACGTCGCCCAGGTGTCCATGACGTCGGGGTCGGCCACGAAACCACCCGGTTCGCCGCGCTGGGAAGGCTGGTAGCCCGGTGGCACCTCTGCGGCGGGGTCGACGGGGAGGGTGTCGTCGGCGGGGATTATCGGGGAGTCGTAGACCGGCTCCCCGTCGGCGTCGAGCGGGTACCAGATGGGGATGGGGACGCCGAAGAAGCGTTGGCGGCTGACGAGCCAGTCGCCGTTGAGGCCCTCGACCCATGACTCGTAGCGCGCCTGCATGTACGGGGGGACCCACTCGAGGGAGCGGCCCCGCTCGAGCAGTTCGCCACGGAGCTCGGCGTCACGTCCGCCATTGCGGATGTACCACTGCCGGGTGGTCACGATCTCGAGGGGGCGGTCGCCCTTCTCGTAGAACTTCACGGCATGGGTGATGGGGCGGGGCTCCCCGTCGAGCCGTTCGGCCTCCGCGAGCAGCTCCACGGTGCGCTCACGGGCCGAGAACAGCGTCTTGGTGGCGATGTGTCCGTAGGCCTCGCGGGCGGGCCCTTCGGTGAGCCCCTGGGGCGGGTCGGCCAGAATGCGCCCGTCCCGTCCGACGATCGGACGCACGTCGAGGTCCAGCTCGCGCCACCAGGTCACGTCGGTGGTGTCGCCGAACGTGCAGATCATCGCGATACCCGAGCCCTTCTCGGGGTCGGCGAGCTCGTGGGCGACGTCCGGGACCTCGACGTCGAAGACGGGTGTGCGCACCGTGGTACCGAACAGCGGCGCATACCGCTCGTCGTCGGGATGGGCGACGAGGGCGACGCAGGCGGCGAGCAGTTCGGGGCGGGTGGTCTCGATCCACACGGGTTCCCCGTCGGGTCGCAGGAACGAGATGCGGTGGTACGCGCCCGGGCGTTCGCGGTCCTCCAGCTCCGCCTGGGCGACGGCGGTGCGGAAGGTGATGTCCCACAACGAGGGCGCCTCGGCCTGGTAGGCCTCCCCGCGCGCGAGGTTCCCCAGGAAGGCCCGCTGGGATATCTCCCGACACCGGTCGTCGATCGTCGCGTACGTGAGTGACCAGTCGACCGACAGCCCGAGGTGGCGCCACAGCTGTTCGAAGACCTTCTCGTCCTCGGTGGTCAACTCGTTGCACAGGGCGATGAAGTTCGGCCTGCTGATTGCGACCTGGTTCTTCGGGTCCGGGTCTTCGGGCGGGACGAAGTCGGGATCGTGGGGGAGGGTCGGGTCGCAGCGCACGCCGTAGTAGTTCTGCACGCGCCGCTCGGTGGGCAGGCCGTTGTCGTCCCAGCCCATCGGGTAGAAGACCTCGCGTCCGCGCATCCGTTGGAACCGGGCGATGACGTCGGTGTGGGTGTAGGAGAAGCAGTGTCCGACGTGCAGGGACCCCGAGACGGTCGGCGGCGGCGTGTCGATCGAGTAGATCTCGTCGCGGGTCCGGGTCCGGTCGAAGGCGTAGACGCCGGCGCGTTCCCAGGCGTCACTCCATCGGTCCTCGAGTCCTTCGATCCCGGGTTTGTCGGGTACCCCGCGGGGGGTGAAGTCGGCGGTCGTCTCGTCGGCGCTCATCGTCGCAACACGGTACCGGTCCCATCCCGTACGCCACGGCGTCGACGCCGCCGACACTCCTACAATGGGCCCATGTACGAGGCGCCCGAGTACCACCCCGCCTTCGAGGAGTACTGCGAGACGATCTTCGAGTTGGCCGAAGACGGCGTGGATGTCATCCAGGCGCGGATCGCGGAACGACTGGAGGTGTCCCGGCCGGCCGTGTCGGAGATGGTGCGCAAACTCGAGAAGGACGGGCTGGTGGTCCTCGACGGTGGCTCGATCGCGCTCAGTGCGGATGGCGAGGTGCTGGCCCGCCAGGTGGTTCGTCGTCACCGGATCGCCGAGCGCTTCCTGACCGACGTGCTCGGGTTGAGCTGGACCGAGGCCCACCATGAGGCCGGGAAGTGGGAACACGTCATCTCCCCTGTGGTCGAGTCGGCGATGATCCGGGTGCTCGACGATCCGACGACCTGTCCGCACGGCAACCCGATTCCCGGTTCGTCCTATGAGCGGCCGCCCGAACTCGTCGAGCTGTCGAGCCTGAGGGTGGGGGCGCGCTTCACCGTCGAGCGGATCCCCGAGGAGCTCGAGTTCCGCCCGGGACTGCTGGACTTCCTCGAGGACTCGGCGGTCGTCCCGGGGCGGATCGGTGTAGTGACCGCGATGTCGCCCGACGGGACGACCACCGTGGAGATCGACGGCAGCACGGTCGGGGTCGGCTCCTTCGCGTCGGAGAGGATCCTCGTCTCCGGTTCCTGATCGGTTCTCGGCGCCGCTCGTCAGTCGTCGTCGCCTGCGGTCCCGGTCCCGGTCTCGTCGATCTCGTCGAAGTGCAGCTCGCGGGGTTGCGCTCCGCCGGTCTGAAGCGCCTCGGGTCGGGGCCACGTCGACATCGCCGCTAGTCCCATCGCCGCGAGCGGTACGGCGACGAATGCGCCGAGCAGGCCGGCGAGGGCTCCACCGGCGCCGAGCGCGACCAGCACCGCCACCGGATGCAGCTCCACGGCCCTACGCATGAGAATCGGCATGAGCACGTCGCCTTCGAGTTGCTGGACGGCGAGTGCGACACCTGCGACGAGGACCGCGTCGACCGGACCGTTGGCCACCAGCGCGACGATCGTCGCGATCGCACCGGCCGTCGTCGCTCCGACGATCGGGAAGAACGCGCCGAAGAACGTGATGATCGCGAGGGGGACCACGAGCGGGACGCCGATCAGCACGAGCCCCAGCGAGATGGCGACCGCGTCGATCACGCCGGTGATCGCCACGGCGGTCATGTAGCGGCTCAGGGATGTGAACGCCGCCTGTCCGGCCCGGTCGACGTGTGGCGCCCTGTTCGGCGCGATCCGGCTGACGAGCCAGGTCCAGATGCGGTCGCCGTCCTTGAGGAAGAAGAACGTCAGGATGCCTGCGAGAAAGACGCCGGTGGCGAGTTCGGCCACCAGGCGGACACGGTCGACGCCGTTACCGATCAGGCCGTCGGAGAGGCCGTCACGGACCCGGTTCTCGAGGTCGTCGACCTGGGTCTCGTCGAGGTCCAGGGGGCCGGTCTGCAGCCAGTCCCGGACGTCGTCGAGCACCTCGTTCCACTGCTCGTTGTCGCCGAGTTCGTCGACGAGTGCCACCGACACGACGGAGACCGCGCCCGCTGTGGCCAGCACCGCGAGAAGCGACACGAGCAGCGCCGCGATGGCGGCGGGGATTCCCCGTCGCTTCAGCCACGCGACGGGTGGGTAGAGGACAGCGGTGCCGAGCAGGGCGACGAAGACGGGAAGCACGACGATCCGCATCCGTAGGAAGAGCCATCCCGCGAGACCTGCGAGTGCCGCGATCAACAGGATGCGCCACGACCAGCCGGCGGCCCGGTCGAGCCACGCGGGGATCTCGGACCCGGGTCGTAGTCGTCCCGTCGGCGCCGCCGGTTCAGTCCCGTCGTCCGGTTCGGTGTCGTCCTCGCGCTCGGTCACCGTGGATCCCCCGTGGCGGTCGGTGTCGCCACCGCGAGAGTACGCACTCGCGGCCCACACCGTGAGGAGCCGCGCCTACGGTGGGCGCGGTGCGTGACGCCATCTCCCTCACCTCGTATCGGAGTCGCGTGGCGGAGATCTATTCGGAGGTGAGGGCCGCCGGATGCTCGCAGGGGTCGTGGTCGGCGTGGCGGGCCGATCGCGACCGGCTCTTCGCCGACCATCCGATGTCCCCCGTCGTCCCCGCGAACCGGCCCGGCTTCGACGGTGCGCCGTTCTTCGCGTACGACCCGACGTGGTGTCTCGTCGCGAAGCTGGACACGACGACCGGTGCGGCGGTCGACGGGGACGGCGTGACCCCGTTGAGTCACAGCGGCGCGGGGACGACGCCCTACAGCCGCGTGGGTGACGCGGTGTTCGAGCGGGCCGGTGTCGAGATGCGCCTCGGCGTGTGGTGGATCGAGGAGTACTCCGGTGGGCTCTTCGTCCCCTTCCGAGACGCCACGTGTGGCGTGCAGACCTATGGCGGCGGCCGATACCTGCTCGACACCGCCAAGGGCGCCGACCTGGGCGGGGCCGGGGTCGCTCCCGACGGGGCCGATCTGTTGTGGCTGGACTTCAACTTCGCCTACCACCCGTCGTGCGCGTGGGATCCACGGTGGTCGTGTCCGCTCGCTCCGGGCGCGAACCACCTCGAGGTGGAGGTTGCGGTGGGGGAGATGGACCCGGTCGGCTGATCAGCGGTCGACGAGGTCGGCGCCGGCGGCTCGGTCACACACCAGGATCTGTTCGGGGGTCGCGATCCTCGCCGCCGGGATCGAGGTGTCGCCGTCGACGAGGCGGCGCGTCACCGGTGCCTTCCCGGCGCCCGTCACGAACCACACGACGAGGCGGGACCGCGCGATCGCAGGGAAGGTGAGGGTCATCCGGGGTCTTCCCTGGTACGGGGCCGTGACCGTGACGTCGCGGTCGACGACGAGCAGTCCCGCGTCCCCGGGCACCAGCGAGGCCGTGTGCCCGTCGGCGCCGAGTCCGAGGTGGACGACATCGATGACAGGTGGTTCGCCGGCGACGGCGGCGAGTTCGTCGGCGTATCGCAGGGCACCGGCATCCGCGTCGCCGTCGACCGGCATCGGGTGGAGGGTCGGCGCGGTACCGGCGTCGGCGAGCGGCGCGCGGAGCAGACGTTCGATGTCCACGAGGTTGCGCTCGGGTGAGTCGCGACCGACGACGCGCTCGTCGACCTGGACGAGGTGGACCCGGTCCCAGTCGAGTCGTTGCGAGGCGAGGGCCTCGAAGAGGGGGCGAGGAGTCGACCCACCGCTGAGCGCGAGGACGAACCGGCCGCGTTCGGCGAGGGCCGTGCGCCCGCGTTCGGCCACGAGCGCGGCAGCCGTCACCGCAGGGTCGTCGCCGACGAGCACCCGGCCGAAGGTCCTGTCGCTGTCCGGCGGGTGGTCGGCTCCGGTCATCCGAAGGCCGCCCGCCAGGCGGCTCCACCACTGAGAGCGGCGTCGTCGCCGAGGGCGGCCCGCACGAGGGCCACCCGGCCGATGATCTCGGCCGGGCCGATCTCGTCGAGGATCCGGCCGAGCCGGTCGAGCACGATGTCGTCGTTGAGGCCGACTCCACCTCCGACGACGACGACGTCGGGGCCGAACAGGTGAACCACGTTCACGATCCCGGCCCCCGATGCGCGCAGGGCGTCATCCCACACCGCGGTGGCGGCGGGGTCACCGGCCCGGACCATCTCCGAGATCCGTTTCGCGTCCCCGGGCAGTCCGGCCTCGGCCGCCGCGAGCGCGATGGCCGGGCCCGCTCCGATCCCCTCCACCGTCGGGTCCAGGCCAGCGCGCCAGCGTTCGAGGCTCACGACCGTGTGACCGACCTCCGCCAGGGACCACCGGCTGCGGGCGAGCTTCCCGTCGAGGACGACACCACCGCCGACTCCGGTCGAGATCGTGACGTAGGCGACGTTGCGGTGCCCCTGTGCGGCGCCGAAGGCCACCTCGCCCACCGCTGCCAGGTCCGCGTCGTTGGCCAGGTGGACCTCGGCGCCGAGTTGGTCGGCGAGTGGCGCCGCCGCGAGTTCGTCGACCCAGCCGGCGGGGAGGTTCGGCCCCGAGACGAGTGAGCGGGTCTCGTAGTCCACGCGTCCGGGGACACCCATCACGATGATCCCGGGTGGATCGTCGACGCTGTCGCGTACCCGGCCGACGAGGTCGACGAGGGCGACCGTGCAGGGCTCGTCGTGCGGGGTCGGCCGTTGGATACGCGCGTGCAGGTCGCCGTCGGCGTCGACGATCGCACAGCGCATGTTCGTCCCACCGAGGTCGACGGCGACGACCGACTCGGTTCGTCCGGTCAATGGCATGGGATCCACGCTCTCCCCGCGGTGAGGCTGTCCGCCCCGGTGGGCCCCCACGAGCCCTGCTCGTACGGCTCGACCGGGCGGGCGTGGTCGAGGACGCGGTCCACGATGCGCCAGGCCTCCTCCACACCGTCCTGGCGGGCGAAATGGCGCGGATCGCCGGTCAGCGCGTCGTCGAGGAGGCGTTCGTAGGCGGGGGTTCCGGCCGCGGACTCACCGGGGTCGACGTCGAGGTCGACGGTGTGGCTGACGAGAGCGTCGCCGGGCTTCTTGGACTGCATCGACAGCGAGATGGAGCCGTCCGGCTTCATCCGGAAGCGCAGTCGGTTCGGTTCCGGTTGGCACATCGCATCGGCGAAGAGCGGACGGGGTGGTGCCTGGAACACGACGGTGGCCTCGGTGACCGTCACCGGTAGCGCCTTGCCCGTGCGGATGTACCAGGGGACCCCCGCCCAGCGCCACGAGTCGATCTCGAGGCGCGCCGCGACGAACGTCTCGGTGTCGGAGTAGGGGTCGACGTGGTCCTCGCCGCGGTAGCCGTCGTACTGTCCGCGCACGATGGTCTCCTCTTCGAGCGCCCGGACGGCCTGGAGGACCTTGACGCGTTCGTCGCGGAGGGCCTCGGGGGATTCGGACACGGGCGGTTCCATCCCGAGGAGCGCGACCATCTGCAACAGATGGTTCTGCAGGACGTCGCGCAGTGCGCCGACACCCTCGTAGAACCGGCCACGCGAGCCGATGCCGAAGTCCTCGGCCATCGTGATCTGCACGTGGTCGACGTAGTGGCGGTTCCACACCGGCTCGAGGATCGAGTTCGCGAACCGGAACACCATCAGGTTCTGCATCTCCTCCTTTCCGAGGAAGTGGTCGATCCGGAAGATGTCGGACTCCGGGTAGTGGCGGGCGATCACGTCGTTGAGTTCCCGGGCAGACGCGAGGTCGCGCCCGAAGGGTTTCTCCACGACGACCCGGCCCCGGTTGGCGTCCACAGATGCCAGCCCCTCCACGACGTCGTCGAACAGCGACGGCGGAATCGCGAGGTAACACACCGGGCAGGCGGCGCCGTCGGTCAGCTCCGCGAGGCGGCTGTAGGTCGCCTCCTCCCGGTAGTCGCCCGAGACGTAGTGGAGGTTCGCCGCGAGACGGTCGAACACGTCGTCGTCGATCGTGACGCCCTGCTCGACCAGCGAGGTCCGCGCCCGGTCGTGGAGCTGGTCGACGGACCAGTCCGAGGACGCGACGCCGATCACGGGCATGTCGAGGCGCCCACGGCGCGTCAACGAGTAGAGGGCGGTGAACAACTTCTTGCGGGCGAGGTCGCCGGTGATGCCGAAGAGAACCAGCGCATCGGCGTCGGCGCCGTCGGACGGGGTCGGCGTCATCGGTCGCCCTCGTCGGCGGACTTCTCGAGGTGGCCGCCGAATGCGTTGCGCATCGCCGAGAGAACCTTGGCGCCGTACACGTCGTTGCCGCGTGAGGCGAAACGGGAGTAGAGCGCCGCGGTGATCACGTGGGCCGGCACGCCGAGGTCGATGGCGGTCTGGGCTGTCCAGCGGCCCTCGCCCGAGTCCGAGACACGACCCTCGAAGCCGTCGAGTGCCGGGTCGTCCACGAGCGCCGCCGCGGTGAGGTCGAGCAGCCACGAGCCGATCACGGCGCCGCGTCGCCACACCTCCGCCACCTGCGGTATGTCGATGTCGAAGCGGTAGTACCCGGCGTCGGCCAGGGGGGCGGTCTCCGCGTCGGCAGTTCGCCCGGCGCTGCCGAGGTCAGCTCGCTCGAGGATCGCCAGCCCCTCGGCGTAGGCGGCCATCATCCCGTACTCGATGCCGTTGTGGACCATCTTCACGAGATGGCCCGCGCCGACCGGGCCGCAGTGCAGCCAGCCCCGTTCCGCGGGGGAGGGGTCGCCCGCGCGGCCCGGGGTGCGGGGCGCGGCCTCGACCCCCGGGGCGAGCGCGTCGAAGATCGGTTCGAGCCGTTCCACGACGGCTGTCTCGCCACCGATCATCAGGCAGTAGCCACGCTCGAGACCGAACACGCCCCCGCTCGTCCCGATGTCGCAGAAGTCGATGCCCCGTTCGGCGAGGCGGACGCCGTGGTCCATGGCGTCGCGGTAGAACGAGTTCCCGCCGTCGATCACGACGTCACCGGCGTCGAGGTGCGCCGCGACGTCGTCCACGACCTGTGCGGTGGCCGCTGCCGGAACCATGATCCAGGCGCTACGCGGTGGCGTGAGGGCGGCGGCGAACTCCTCGAGCGACGATGTGGCCGTGACGCCGGGCACGTCGGCGAGGGCCGCCACGGCCTCGGGGTTCACGTCATGGACCACGCATGTGTGTCCGTTCCGGGTGAGCCGGTGCACGATGTTGGCGCCCATCCGACCCAACCCGACCATTCCGAGTTCCATTGTCGTCCTCTCCGCGGGGTTGTCTCCATGGTGCCTCATGTCGTCGACGCAGCCGCTGTCGCACCAGTCGGGCCGGGCGGCACGCGCCACGGTGGGGACCTCCTAGCGTTGGGGTGCACGACCGGCCCGGACCACCAGACTTCGGAGACCCGATGTTCGAACCGCCGACGACGCCCATCGACCGCACCCGCCAGTGGGCCGCGCTCGTGGAACACGCGAAGACGCTGAAGGGCACGCACCTGCGCGATCTCTTCGACGCGGACCCCGACCGCGTCGGGGCCATGAGCAGCGACGTCGGTGACCTGCACGTCGACTGGTCGAAGAACCTCGTGACCGCGGAGACGGTGGGCCTGCTCGTCGAGTTGGCGCGCACAGCGGGTGTTCCGGAGCGGATCGAGGCGATGTTCGCGGGCGAGGCGATCAACACGACCGAGAACCGGGCCGTGCTGCACACGGCGCTGCGGGCACCCCGGGGCGAGCCGTGGATGGTCGACGGAGTGGACGTGGCCGAACAGGTCCACGAGGTCCTCGACGCGATGGCCGATTTCGCGAACGGCGTGCGTGACGGGCACTGGACGGGCGCGACCGGTCGTCGGATCCGCACGGTGGTGAACATCGGCATCGGCGGGTCGCATCTGGGCCCTGAGATGGCGGCCCAGGCTCTCGCCTCGTTCGGCCACGGTGGCCTCGACGTCCGGTTCGTCTCCAACGTCGACGGGAACGACGTGTGGTGGGCGCTGCACGATCTGGATCCGGCCGAGACGCTGTTCATCGTGTCGTCCAAGTCGTTCGGCACGGTCGAGACGCTGACCAACGCCCGCTCGGCGCGTGCATGGCTGACCGACCGGCTCGGCGAGGCCGCGGTCGCGCGGCATTTCGTCGCGGTGTCGACCAGCGCGCAGCGGGTGCGCGAGTTCGGCATCGACACCGCGAACATGTTCGGCTTCTGGGACTGGGTCGGGGGACGGTACTCACTGGACTCGGCCATCGGCCTTTCGTTGATGATCGCGATCGGTCCGCCGGCGTTCTCGGAGATGCTGGCGGGCTTCCGTTCGGTCGACGAGCACTTCCGCACAGCGCCGCTGGCGCAGAACCTTCCGGTGCTGCTCGGCCTGTTGGGCGTCTGGTACGGCAACTTCTGGGGTGCCGACAGTCATGCCGTGCTGCCCTACGACCACCACCTCGCCCGGCTGACCGCCTATCTCCAGCAACTGGACATGGAGTCGAACGGCAAGTCGACGACGCTCGCCGGCGAGCGTGTCGGCTGGCAGACCGGACCGATCGTGTGGGGTCAGCCCGGAACCAACGGCCAGCACGCCTTCTATCAGCTCCTCCACCAGGGCACGAAGCTCGTGCCGGCGGACCTGATCGGGTTCATCCACCCGAATCACGAGGTGGCGGGGCACCACGACCTGCTGCTCGCCAACCTGGTCGCGCAGGCCGAGGCGCTCGCGTTCGGTCGGCGCAACGAGGCGGAGCCGCACCGCGACTTCGAAGGCAATCGCCCCACCAACGTGATCCTCGCGCCGATGCTGACGCCGGGGGTTCTGGGTCAGCTCATCGCTCTCTACGAGCACAAGGTCTTCGTCCAGGGGGTGATCTGGCAGATCGACAGCTTCGACCAGTGGGGCGTGGAACTGGGCAAGGTCCTCGCCACCACGATCGCCGATGAGCTCACCGCCGAAAGCGAACCGGACTTCTCGGATCACGACGCGTCGACCGCCGCGCTGCTGCGACGGATCAGAGCGGGCCGGCGGAGTTGAACCCGACGTCGTGGTCCGGACGGGTCGCCGCGGTCCCAGCCGACCGCATCGCGGTCCTCGGATCAGACGGCCCCGTCACCTACGGCGAGCTCCGGGAGCGTGCGGCGGCGCTCGCCGGCTGGCTCGACGACCTGGGAGCACCGGCGGGTCGGCCGGTCGGCGCCGTCGTCGACTCGTCGGCCACGGCGCTCGCACTCGTCGTGGCGGGCGCCGCCACCGGTCGTCCGGTCGCTCCGCTCAACCCGCGTCACACCGCGACGGAGTTGGCGGCGGTGTGCGCGGCAGTCGACCCGTCACTGGTGGTGGCCGACCCGGCCTCCGCCGACGTGATCGACGGGTCCCGTGTGATCCCCGGCAGGCCGCGGGCGGCCCGGTTGCCGAGCCAGATGGGCTCCCCGTCGGGGTCCGGGCTCGCGGCGGTCCTGCACACCTCGGGAACGACCGGTCCGCCCCGGCCGGTCCGGGTCCGCCAGGACCGCCTCGTGGCCCGCACCGAGCTGTACCGGTCCATCCTCGGGGTCGGCCCCGATTCGGTGCTGGCGACCACGTCGCCGTTCCACCACACGACGGCGCTCGGAATGGCCTTCGTCACCCTGGGGGTGGGTGCGACGTGGATCGGCGTCGACCGGTTCACCGTCGAGGCGTACGCGGCTCGGGTGGCGGGACGGGCGACCCACGTCGTCGTCGTCCCGACGATGATCGACCGTCTGCTCGACGCCGATGGGCTCGGGGCCGACACGGCCGCGTCGACGTTCGTCTACGGCGGGGCCCCGATGCCGCCGCCGCTCATGGAACGGCTCGTGGAGGCGGTTCCCGGGGTTGCGGTGCACCAGATCTACGGCCAGACGGAGGGCAGCCCGCTCTTCCACCTGGACGCCGCCGACCACGTGGCGATCGCAGCTGGTGACCACCGCCTCACCGGAAGTGTCGGCCGTGCCGTCGCCGGTGTCACCGCGGCCATTGCCGACCCCGACCATGCCGGGGTGGGTGAGTTGCTCGCACGGGCCGGGCACCTCTTCTCGCCCGGCGCCGACGGCTGGCTCCACACCGGCGATCTCGGCGTGATCGACGACGACGGCTACCTGTTCCTGCGCGGTCGTCTCGCCGACCGCATCGTCCGCGGCGGCGAGAACGTCGATCCCTCCGAGGTGGAGGCCGTGCTCGCGGCACACCCGACGGTGGCCGATGTCGCGGTCGTCGGCGTCGCCGACGAGCACGAGTCCGAGAGCGTCGTCGCATTCGTCGTCCCGACCGATCCCGGTGGCCGTCTCGACGAGGCCTCTCTGGTCCGCCACGCCCGCGATGTCCTGGCCGGCTACAAGGTCCCCACCCGTTGGGTCGTGGTCACCGAGATCCCCCGCAACCAGACCGGCAAGGTCCTGCGGCGCGCTCTCATCGGGGGCTGAGCGACCTCCCCGTCCCGGGCCGGCGATCCGGATGCGATGATCGCGAGATGCCCGATCTCCGAGCGCTGCGCGCGGCGATGACCCTCGACGAGAAGACCGCCATGATGAGCGGGGCCGACACCTGGACCCTGCCCGGCGTCGATCGCCTCGGCGTGGCCGACGTGAAGTGCACCGACGGCCCCAACGGCGCGCGCGGCAACGGTCTGTTGGGTTCGGGACTGCCGGCACTGTGCGTGCCGTGCGGCTCGGCTCTGGGTGCCACCTGGAACGTCGACCTCGTGGAACGCGTCGGGGAGGTGCTGGGGGACGAGGCACTGTCCAAGGGCGCGCGGATGCTCCTCGCGCCGACGATCAACCTGCACCGCACACCGACGGGCGGGCGCAACTTCGAGTGCTTCAGCGAGGATCCGGTGCTGACCGGCGAGCTCGCGGCGGCCTACATCCGTGGAGTTCAGTCCCGCGGTGTCGCGACGACGCCGAAGCATCTCGTCGCGAACGACGCGGAGTTCGAGCGCAACACGACCGACTCGGTGATCGACGAGCGCACGTTGCGCGAGGTCTACCTCCTGCCCTTCGAGATGGCGGTGCGAAGAGGCGGTGCCTGGGGTGTGATGTCGTCGTACAACCGACTCAACGGGACGTTCTGTTGCGAGAACCGTTGGCTCGTCCGTGATGTCCTCATGGGGGAGTGGGGCTTCGACGGGGTCGTCGTGTCGGACTGGTTCGCGGTGCGCTCACTCACCGCGTCGCTCGAGGCCGGCCTGCACCTCGAGATGCCGGGACCGGCGCTGCACTGGGGCGAGGGTCGGCTGGCGGCGGCGGTGCGTGCGGGCGAGGCCGCCGAAGCCGACGTCGACGCCGCGGTCGACAGGCTCCTGCGGCTGCGCGAGCGGGTGGGTGCGCTCGCCGGCCCCCTGGACACGACCGAGCGGGTGGAAGAGGTACCTGAGCGTGTAGCCGTCGCCCGGCGTGCGGCGGCCGAGGCCACGGTCCTGTTGGTCAACGACGGGATTCTCCCGCTCGACGTCGCTGCGCTGCGCCGCCTGGCCGTGGTGGGACCCAACGCTTCCGTCGCGCGCATCATGGGCGGCGGCTCGGCGAACATCAATCCGCTGCACCGCACGTCGCCGCTCGACGCGCTCGTCGCCAGACTCGGCGACGATGTCGAGGTGGTTCACGCACGGGGCTGCGACAACGAGCGCTTCGTGCCGGCACTCGACATCGCATTCGACGTCGACGTGTTCGCAGGCCACGAACCGGCGGGTGAACCGGTTGATTCGGTGCGGATGGCGAACGGTCGTCTCGTCTGGTCCGATCCCCCCGGAGGTCTCGACGCGGACGAATGGTCCGTGCGTGCCAGCGCGAGTTTCGTGCCCGTCGACACCGGGGTCCACACCGTGTCGCTCGTGCAGGCGGGACGCGCGAGGCTGTGGCTCGACGACCGCCTCGTCTGCGACGGATGGGACACCGACCTCGTGGCGGGCGACGACCTGTTCGGCTTCGCCCGTGAACCGCTGACGGCCGACGTGGACCTCGTCGAAGGGGTCCCCGTGGCGCTGACCGTCGAGTACGCGAACCGCGACACCCAGGTCGTGTTCGGCGCGAAGGTCGGCCTCGGTCGTCCGGCCGGGGCCGATCCGATCGCCGCGGCGGAGGCGGCCGCGGCCGGGGCGGACGCGGTGATCGTCGTGGTCGGGACGAACGACGAGTGGGAGACCGAGGGCCGTGATCGCACCACCACGCAGCTTCCCGGAGACCAGAACGAACTGATCCGGCGTGTCGCCGCCGTCAACGGGCGCTGCATCGTGGTCGTCAACGCCGGCGCGCCGGTGGCCATGGACTGGGTCGGTGACGTCGCGGCCGTGCTCGACGTCTGGTTCGGTGGCCAGGAGATGGCCGAGGCCCTCGTCGACGTTCTCGTCGGCGACTCCGACCCGGGGGGACGACTGCCGACCACGTTCCCCCTGCGTGACGAGTGGACCCCCGCCCACCTCGCCTATCCCGGTGAGAACTCGGTGACCGCCTACGCGGAGCGGATGTTCGTGGGACACCGCTTCAGCGACGCCCGTGCGCTTCCGGTGCTCTTCGCATTCGGGCACGGGTTGTCCTACACGACCTTCACGACGTCGGCGACGCTGTCGGCGTCGTCGGTCGAGCCGGGTGAGGGGCTCACGGTACGCGTCGTGGTGACCAACACCGGAAAGCGTCGCGGTCACCACGTCGTGCAGTGCTACGTGGCGCCGTCGGCCCCACGCCTCGCTCGTCCGCCCACCGAACTGAAGGGCTTCGCGAAGGTCGACCTCGCGGCCGGCGAGTCGCGCGAGGTCACGATCGACCTCGGTCCGCGGGCCTTCGCCCACTACGACCCCGGCGACCGGGACTTCGCCGCGCTCGTCGAGGGGCTACCCGTCCCGGCGGGTCGTGGCCACGAGCGCTCCGGACCCGGCTGGGTCGTCGACCCCGGTCGCTACGACGTGCTCGTGGCCGAGTCGGCAGTCGTCGTCCACCACGTGCTCCCGGTGGACATCGCAGGGTCCGGACCGGTCGTCATCGAGCCCGTCGGCTTGTGAATGTTTTCTTAATGGGTTGACGCGCGGGTGAACCCATGGACAATGGAAGACGTCGAACGGTGACCTTCACCCATCACCTCCGTGATGGACAGGAGCCGTACGGCGCACCACATTTTCCGCCGGCGTCGGGTCGACGGGGGTCTCCCCGGCGCCAGCGGAGTTGTCTCGTGGAAGGGGGCGCAGCTGTCGGTGAGGAAGGCGATGCACCACCTGCCTTCCGTGCCCCTGATCCGGAGACGCCGAGAGGCACGCGGACCGTACCCGCCAGTTTCTTCCGACCGAGCGCCCATTGCGGGCCCAAGAGGAACAAAGACGAGTCGCCGTCCGTGAGCAGCACTCGACGCTGCGGGTTACGAACGAGACGACACGATCGGGCGCCCCTTCGAAGGGGCGCCCGTTCGCGTCCGAACCCGCCCGTCGCGCCAACGTCGTAGCGAATAGGCAGCGCGAGCCGGCGCTCCATCCGCCGCGCCAACGTCGTAGCGAATCGCATCCCGAGCCGGCGCTCCATCCGCCGCGCCAACGTCGTAGCGAATAGGCAGCGCGAGCCGGTGCTCCACCCGCGCCAACGTCATAGCGAATCGTGTCCGGGCCCGGGGTATGGCGGGATGTCCTCCGTCGAATTCGCTATGACACTGCGCCTGGCCGCACCCCCGGGCTCCGAGCCGAGCCACGTCGAATTCGCTACGACACTGCGCCAGCCGCACCCCCGGGCTCCGAGCCGACCCACGACGAATTCGCTATGGCACTGCGCCTGGCCGCCAAACCGAACCGGCTCAGCCCGCTCGCCCGTGCCGGCCCCTGCTCAGGAAGCGGCCGCGACCCGGGGCAGCGCCGCCGACACGACCTCGGCCCGCTCGGCCGCGGTCATCCGTTCGTGGATGGCCAGGTAGGAGGCCTCAGGCGTCCGTCACGTCGGCCGTGGTCCCACGGCACGATCGGTACCCAGTCCCCGACGTCACGCTCCACCTCCACGCCGGTCGGCGCTCGGACCGGCGGGTGCAGGCCACCGTCCCGGGCAATACCGTCGACGCCGTGGTCTGGACCCTGCGTCGCCCCGCCGCCCGGGTGGTTCTCCTCGATCGATCCGGTGCGGTCTTCCTGATCAGCGCGAGCGACCCGGCGGACGCGACCAAGCCAGCGTGGTGGGAGATCCCCGGTGGCGGCATGGCACGTGGTGAGGACAGCGCCTCCGCCGCACGCCGTGAGCTCCATGAGGAGGCCGGCTTCAGCGACGTCGAGATCGGTCCGTGCATCTGGACCCAGTACGTCGAGTTCGACTTCGGTGGGCTCCACTTCTGTTCGGACGAGCGGATCCACGTGGCGTGGTGCGACGGGGGGGAGTGGGCGCCCCGCCATCTCGAATCGCTCGAGGCGCAGGCGTTCAGTGGTGCGCGTTGGTGGGGACTCGACGATCTGATGGCGTCGGATGAGCCGGTTCTGCCGGTGCGCCTGCGGGAGTTCCTGGCGCCGGTGGTCGCCGGTGACCTGCCCACCGAGCCCATCGACATCAGCCCTCCGCTCGACGCATCCGTCGACGACGGCTGAGGGTCAGCCCTCGGCGCCGCGCCCGCGCAGGCCCGCCCAGGCGAGGGTGGCGATCGCGTCGGTGAGCTCGCGGGTCGAGATCGCCGAACCCTCCCCGTACCAGTGTCGGACGGCGGCCTCGGCCATTCCGGCTATCGCGTGTCCGAGGAGTCGTCGTACGTCGGTGGACAGTTCCCCGATCGCGATGAGGTCGGCGATGCGTTCGGCGATGGCGCTCTCGGTTGCGGCCACCTCGGCGGCGAAGTCGGCGTCCACCCGGCTCGAGTCGCCGTAGAGGACCCCGAACGACGCCGGGCTCGCCTCGAAGAACTCGAAGAAGGCGCGAAAACCCGTCTCGACCTGCTCGCGCGGGTCTTCCACCGCCGCCGCGGCCCCGATGACCGCCTCGCGCAGACGGCTGCCGACGTCGGCGAGGACCTCCAGGTACAGGTCCCGCTTGGACTCGAAGTGCTGGTAGAGCACCGGCTTGGTGACGCCGGCGGCGCCGGCGATCTCGGTCATCGCGGTCGTGTGGTACCCGTGCCTGCCGAACTCGGTGAGGGCGACGTCGAGCAGTTGTCGGCGCCGTTCGGAGGCGGGCAGGCGGGTCATGAGCGCGGACCCGGGCCCCGGTCGCCGCGGGTCGGCCGGCGCACCGCCGCCTCGTCCTCCTCGTGGCGGGCGGCGCCCTTGACCGAGTATGCGAGGAGGATCCCCGGGAGCAGGAACAGCGATCCCACGCCCAGGAAGACGACGATGATCGTCGCGGTCGCGTCGTCGAGGCCGATGACGATGCCGATGAAGAAGACCACCAGCGCCGCGGCGAAGCCGATGTAGCCGACGCGCTGGAGACGCTTCGCGATGTGCAGGGCGCGTGCTCTGCCCGCGAGGACCGGGTCGGCCGGTGTCTCCCCGGGGGTCGGTGCCTGCGCGTTCACGGGAGCCAGCCTGCCGTGTCGAGCAGCGACTTCACCTGTGCCGCGATGACGTCGGGCGAGAGGTGCTCACGCACGACGGCCTGGTTGTGGTCGTGGAGCGCATCGTCGGGGTCGGCGAGGAAGGCGGCCAGTGCGGCGGTGTCGGCCGGTGAGAACCACCGGAACCCGAGCCGACGCAACTCATGGGCTACGGGGTAGTCGCCGACCATCGCGGGCCGACGGTGGGTCGCGGCCTCGACGGGGGGATTCCCGAAACCCTCCCAGCGTGACGGGAAGACCACGACGTCCGATGCCGCGTAGGCATCGGCCATCGACCCGTCGTTGTCGCGGACGACCCTGCACCGCGCGCTTGCGAGGATCGCGGCGAGTTCGTCGTCGTAGCCCTCCTCGGCCTCCCCGGGCAACCAGTAGGTCGCCCCGAGGGCCTCCGCTGCCGCCACGGCGCCGGCGATGTTCTTGCGTTCGATGGCCCGGACCGGGTGCAGCGCCACGAGTTCGTCGGGCGCCAGTCCGTGACGTGCCCGACAGCGCTCCCGGTCACCCGGGGTCGGGTCCGGGTCGAAGGGGTTGTAGATCGTCGTCGCGGTGATGCCCCGCGCCGCCATCTGACGCCGGGTCAGCTCGTTGATCGTCACGTGGCGCCATGCCGGATCGTCGAGGGGGAGTTCGGTGACGTGGGCGAAGCGGGGCCGCTGCCACGGAGGGTCGTGGTGGTGCATGATCGCGGGTCGCCCGGCGAGGATGCGGCCGATCGAGCGGCTCGCAGGGAGGTTCAGGGGGATCGTGGCGAGGTTCTCGACCACCACGAGGTCGGCGTCGGCGAGGGCCGATGTGAGTTCGTCCTCGTCCGGGCCGTCCGTCGCGTCGAGGGCGAGGCCCCGAACCGTGCGGTCCACGGGTCCCTCGCCGGCCACGGTTAGCGTTTCGAAGCCGAGATCTCCGAGGATGTCGGCCCAACGTCGGGCGACGACGGAGACCCCGTCGGTGAGGCACAGCCGGAAGGAGACGAGGGCACAGGTGGACATGGTCGGATCAGCGCGATGAACCTCGAGGCACCCGCAGGTGACGGGGCCGACCTCGTCGCCCGGTCACGGGCTCTGCTCGATCGCCACTGGAGGGCCGCAGGCTACACCGTGCCGAACGAGGCCGTGTACCCGTGGCAATGGCTGTGGGACTCCTGCTTCCACGCCCTCGTCTGGAATCGCCTCGGTCGACCGGACCGCGCCATCGCCGAGACGCGCCGGGCGCTGGGCGCAGCCGACCCGACGGGTTTCGTGCCGCACATGATCTACGAGGGTGTCGGCCCCGACACGGACTTCTGGGGGCGGCCCCACACGTCGTCGATCACCCAGCCGCCGATCTACGGTCACACGCTCGCGGAGCTGCACCGCACGGGGACCGAGGTGCCCGGGGACCTGGTCGCCGCCGCCCGGGCGGGGCTCGTGCACCTTCTCGCCCACCGTCCCCGCCACGACAGCGGCCTGATTCCGCTCGTGCACCCGTGGGAATCAGGCTGCGACGACAGTCCCCGGTGGGACGACACGCTCCAGGGTGACTGGTCCCGGGACGCGTGGCGCGTCCGCAAGAGCGAACTCGTCGCGGAGATCGTGCGCGGCGCCGGCGGTGCGCCGCTCCGCAACCCCCACTTCGACGTCGCCCCGGTCGGTTTCAACGCTCTCGTGGCCTTCTGCGCCCGCGAGTTGTGCACCGTCGCGCCCGACGCCGAGCTCGCCGGTCTGGCCGACCAACTTGCGTCGTCGATCTGCGGGCGCTGGGACCCCGGCGCGGCCACTTGGGTCGACGCGGGAGAGACCGAGACCGGATCTGGCCGGGTGCGCACCCTCGACGCCGTGCTGGCCCTGCTCGTGGACGACACCCCCGGGCGCGTCGGTTCCGCAGCCCGCGACCTCGTCGAACCCGACGCCTTCGGGTCGCCGTGGGGGCCGAGCGGTGTCCACCGGGCCGAGTCCTCCTTCGACCCGGTGACCTACTGGCGCGGACCGGTGTGGCCCCAGTTGGGCTACCTGGCCTGGCTGGCGCTCGAACGGCTCGGCCGCTCCGCCGAGGCCGCGGTGGTGGCGCAGGGCGTGGTGGCGGGGGCCACGGCTTCGGGTTTCGCTGAGTACTGGGATCCCGACACCGGCGGTGGACTCGGGGCGATCCCGCAGTCGTGGTCGGCGCTCGCCGCGTTGTTCGTGGACGGGTAGGCCCTCAGAGGCCGCGGCCGGCCACCGAGCCGCCCTCGAGGCGCAGACTCGAGTCGTAGGGTTCCACGTAGCACGTGACCTCACGGTGCACGCCCGCCCCCGTCCATGTCTCCACGGTGGGCCGCAGGTAGCCGAGCCCGAGTTCGGACACCTCGTAGGGGACCCCCACGAACTCCCCGAAACGCTGATAGCACTCCGACTCGGCGAGAGCGTCCAGTTCGTCCTCGCCGGGGTACGCGGCACCCTGGTCGCCCGCCACGGTGAACTGGTGGTAGACCTCCGCGTCGTGCACACCCCGGCAGTCGACGACGGTGGTGATGTCCTCGGAGCCCCCGTCGGTGAAGTCCAGGACGTACTCGTTGAAGCACTCGCCGACAGCCAGGTCGTAGCGGTTGGTCACGCGGCCTTCGAGGACCGGTTCCGCATGGGCGTCGAGAGCGGGACCGTCGACGCCGTTGTCGGCGGATCCGGGGATCGTCGTCGCGACGTCGGGGGTCTGGGAGACGAGCCGGGGTTCGTCGGTGGCGCCGCCGTCGCCGGACGCGTCATCACCCGACGAGCCCGAACACGCCGTCACAGCGACGACGCAGAGCACGATGATGGCGAAGAGGGCCGGGCGGGACATCGAATCGGGAGGGTAGGCGCGCCGGGGCCGCCAGCGGGCGGCAGGCGACGCTCAGTACGCCGGTAGGGCCCGGTCGACCTGCTCGAAAGAGAAGAACAAGACGACGAGGAAGGGCACGATCCCGAGCGCGTAGGACGGCCAGCGCCGCCACCGTCGCCCGACGAACCACGCCGCCAACCAGATGGAGCCCGCCGCGACGGCCCAGGACGCGGCCGGCGGGATCGCACCGAGGTCGCCGCCGAGTCCGGATCCGAAGCCCTCCGAGGAGACCGGCGTCTGTGAGATCACGAAGGTGTCGTCCCCGGCATCGCCGGTTTCGCCGTCGCCCGGGTCTCCAGCCGACGAGGCGGACCCGTCTCCGGCGGGCCCGTCGGGCGCCGCGGGGTCGCCTGTGGTGCTGTCCGCGTCTGCACCGGCCGTCGCCGACCCGTCGTCGTCCCCGCCGTCGTCGAACTCGGACGCGATCTCGGGTGGCTCGGTCTGGTCGGCCACCGTGACCTGGCCCGGACGCGGGAACGTCACCACGGGTTCGCCGACCAGTTCGGCATGGACGATGATGCGCTGGCGGGCGCTGTACTTGGGGTGACACGCGGTGAGGGTCAGCCGGTCGTCGCCGAAGTCCCGCAGCACCTCCGTGGCCGACGGCGGCACGATCAGATGACCCTTCTGGGTGCCGTCGGCTGATTCCTGAGCCATCACTTCGTAGGTGAAGGTTCCCTGGATGGTCTGGACGACGATCTCGTCGCCCGGCTCGAGCTGGTCGATGTCGTGGAACGGCGCCCCGTAGGTTGTCCGGTGGCCGGCGATCGCAGCGTTGCCGTCCTGGCCGGGCAGTGGTGTCGTCGAATAGTGGCCGGGACCCTTCCGCAGGTCTTCGACCCCCACCCCTTCGACGACCGTCTCGTCGACGCCGATCGCCGGGATCGTGATCCGCAGGAGTGCCTCGCCGGCGTCGGGGTACAGCAGCGACAGGAGTTCGACGAGCTCCGGTGACATCGACTCGAAACCGATGCCCGCCGCGTCGAAGTCCGACTGCAGGGTGCTCAGGGTCAGCTCGAAGGGGTCGGGTTCGGGCTCGGGTTCCCCGTTCGGCTCTCCGGACGGTGCAGATGTCGGTTCCGCCGTCGGCGCAGGCGTCGCCAGCGTCGTGTTGGCCTGTTCGAGCGCCTCGAAGAAGTCGGCGTCGAGGGCGCTCTGGGCCCGGGCGTGCTGAATTCCGGTTCCCCACAGCTGGTAGCCGGTGAACAGGAGGATGATCACGCCGGCCGCGATGAGCGTGCGTCCGATGCCACCGAGAACCCTGACGAACATGGGTCAGAGAGTACCGGGGTACCGAACTCCGTCTCCGTCGGGACGCGCTCGACAGGGCCCCGGGCGGGCGTGGCCGGTAGGATCTGGTCCTCGCTGTGGCCACCGCACCTGTCGTCTCTCTGCGCGAAGCCGTCTGCCTACTCGGCCGGTTCCCTGCGCTCGCCGGTGTCGACCTCGTCGTCGACCCGGGAGAGGTCGTTCTCCTCCAGGGCCCCAACGGCGCCGGGAAGTCCACGCTCCTGCGCCTGTGTGCGGGGCTCCTGCGTCTCGAGAGCGGCGGAGGCACCGTCCTCGGGCACGACCTCACGACCGATCGCCGGGGACTACGCCGTCGGGTCGGTCTCGTCGGTCACGCGACGATGCTCTACGACGATCTGTCCGTGGCCGACAACGTCACCTTCTGGGCGGACATGGCCGGGGTCGACTCGGTCGACGTTCCCGCGATTCTCGCCCGGCTCGGCATCGAGCGTCTCGCCGACCTGGCCGTGCGGCACCTCTCGGCCGGTCAACGGCGCAGGACCGCCATCGCGGCCATGATCGTCCGTCGTCCCGAGTTGTGGCTCCTCGACGAACCCCATGCCGGTCTGGACCAGGCCGGTCGGGACGTTGTCGACCGCCTCGTGGCCGATGCCGTCTCGGCGGGGGCCACCGTGCTCATGGCCTCCCACGAACTCGAGCGGGTCCGCTCGCTCGTGTCGCGGACCGTGACGATCGCCGGCGGTGTGGTGCACCGCGACGAACGGCGCTCATACGGGGACAGAGCCGCGGCCGCGGAGTCGGAGCGTTCGGGCGACACCGCCGGAGTCGCGGGGACGGGGGCCGTCGCCGATGCGTGAGCTGTGGCTCGTCACCGCCAAGGACCTGCGGGTCGAGGCCCGCTCACGGGTCCTTGTCAACCAGGTCGCGCCCTTCGCCCTGATCATCCTCGTGCTGTTCGGCTTCGCCCTGTCCGCCGACACCGTCACGCTGCGTTCGTTCACGTCGGGCCTGTACTGGGTGGCCGTGCTGCTGGTGGCCCTGCTGGCGGTCCAACGGGCCTTCGCTCTCGAATACGACGACCGTGCCATCGAGGGGCTCCGCCTTTCCGGGGTCGACCCGGCGGCGATATTCGCCGGCAAGGCCCTCGCCATCCTGTTGCAACTTCTCGCCCTCGAGCTGCTGCTCACGGGGGGTGTGATCGTCCTGTTCGACGCCGAGATCGAGGACCCCGCCCTGTTCGTGGTGGCCGCGCTGGCCGCGGCCACCGGCGTGGCCGCCGCCGGTACCCTCTACGGCGTGCTGGCTGCGGGCCTGCGCGTGCGGGAGACGATCCTGCCCGTGTTGTTGCTCCCGGTCCTCGCCCCGGTGCTGATCGCGGCCACCCGCGCGTTCGACGACGCGCTCGGTTCGGCCGCGGTGGACGGATGGGCCTGGCTCGGGTTGCTGGTCGCCTTCGCGGTCGTATACGTGATGTTCGGCGCACTGGCCTTCGGTGCGCTCCTGGAGGATTCGTGACAGCGCTGTTCGGAAGCCGACCGGACCGGAGCGACACCGCACCGGTGCACACGGGATCGCGGGCCACCCGCGTCCTCGGATGGATGACCCTCGTCGGGGTCGGAGTCCTCCTGTTGTTCGCGTTCGTGCTGAGCCCCGAGGACGCCCGCGTGAGCCCCGTCGACCCCGGTTCGGTGATCGGCCAGTCCGACGCCGTACGGCTGATGTACATCCATGTGCCGTCGGCGATCATCGCCTACGTGGCTTTCTCGATAACCGCCGTCGGCAGCGTCATGGTCCTGTGGAAGCGGTCCCGCTGGTGGGACCACGTCGCCCATGCGTCGGCGGAGATCGGCGTCGTGTTCTGTGGACTGACGCTGGTCACGGGCTCGATCTGGGGACGCCCCACGTGGAACACCTGGTGGGAGTGGGGCGACGTGCGCCTCGTCACGACACTGATCCTGTTCCTGATGTACCTCGGCTATCTCGCGCTGCGATCCGTGCCGGCGGATCCCGACGTCCAGGCCCGGCGCGCGGCGATCGTCGCGCTCGTGGCCGCCATCGACATCCCGATCGTGAACCGCTCCGTCGAGTGGTGGGAGAATCGCACGCTGCACCAGCAGTCGACGCTGACCGATCTGAAGATCGAGGACCTGACGCTGTTCACGTTGGTGCTCGGCTTCGCGGTGTTCGGACTGTTGTTCGCCTGGCTGCTCGTCCACCGCTTCCGTACGGCCTGGCTCCAGGGCGAGGTCGAACGTCACGGTCTGTCCGAGGCACTGGTCGAGCGGCGCGCGGAGGCCGACGCCGACGTGGACGCGGCCGTGCGCATCGGTGGAGGGGACCAGCGATGACCCACCTCGGCTACATCCTCGCCGGCTGGTCCATCGGGTTGGGGACCCTGGGCGCCTATGCCTACTCGGTTCTGGTGCGGGGCCGCTCACTTGCCCGGCGTGTCCCCGAGCACCGGCGCCGCTGGATGACGGCCGACGACGAACCCGCCACGGAGAGCCCCCGATGAGTAGCGCAGCGGAGCGAAGCCGATGAGCACCATCGACGACGGTCCCGTGGACCCGTCCGAGCAGACGGTCGACGCCGGGGACGCGCTCGACCTGTCGCCCCGCCGGGTTGCGACCGGCCGCAAACGCCCACGCACCCTGCTGACGGGCGGTCTGGTTCTCGCCATCTTCGCGGTGATCGGCGTGATCACGTTCCGCCTGCTGTCCGACGCGTCGTTGTTCTTCCTGAACGTCGACGAGGCGATCGAACAGCGCGACGATCTCGCCGGGGAGCGATTTCGGATCCAGGGGACGCCGGGTGCCGAGACCACCGAGTTGGAGGTCGAGTTCGAACAGGCCGTCGCCTTCTCCATCCACTTCGACGGTGTCGTCGCCGATGTGGTCCACGTCGGCAGCCCGCCGGACCTGTTCCAGCCCGGCGTGCCCGTCGTGCTCGAGGGACGGTGGGTCCAGGGCGTGCCGACCGGGATCGACGCATTCGACGGCGGTATCAACGACGGTTGGTATTTCTTGTCGAGTCGGATGCTCGTGAAGCATGACAACGAGTACCGCACCGACAACGCCGAGCGACTCGCGGAGGCCGACGAGGGCGGGGCGGTACCACTCCAGCCGTGAGCAGCAACGTCGTTCTCGGCGATCTCGGTGTCGTCGCAGGGTTCTCCGCATCGGTCGTCGCGATCGGTGTCGCGGGTTTCGGACTCGCCCGCCGCGACCAGGCCCTGCTGAGACTCACGCGCCGGCTCGCGTGGGTGGTCGCCGGAGGCGGCCTTCTCGCGTTCATCGCGCTCGAGAGGGCGCTGATCACCCGGGACTTCGGCGTCGCCTACGTTGCCGAACAGGGAAGCTCTACGACCCCGGCGCTGTACAACTTCGCGGCCGCCTGGTCCGCACTCGACGGCTCGATCGTGCTGTGGGCGCTGGTTCTGGGCGGGTTCACCGTCGCGATGGCCTGGAAGTTCCGCGCCCGCGACGGCGACCCGATGTTCGGATGGGCGCTGCTCACGATGTTCGTCGTGAACGCCTTCTTCTACGGGCTGATGCTCGGGCCGACGGATCCGTTCGTCCCCTTCGACGCTCCGGTGGGCTTCGACGGCCCCGGCCCCAACCCGCTCCTGCAGGGCAACCCGCTCGTCGCCTTCCACCCGCCGATGCTGTACCTCGGCTACGTCGGGTTCACCGTGCCGTTCGCCTTCGCGATCGCCGCGCTCGTCACCGGGCGCCTCGGCGAAGGCTGGCTTGTCGAGATCCGACGGTGGAGCCTGTTCGCCTGGGGCTTCCTGACCGCCGGCATCGTGCTCGGAGCATGGTGGGCCTACGACACGCTCGGCTGGGGCGGCTACTGGGGCTGGGACCCCGTCGAGAACGCCTCGTTCCTGCCGTGGCTCACCTCGACGGCCTACCTGCACTCGGTGATGGTCCAGGAACGGCGCGGGATGTTGCGGGTCTGGAACCTGTCACTGGTGTGCTCCACGTTCGCTCTGACCATCCTCGGCACGTTCCTCACCCGGTCCGGCGTCATCGAGTCCGTCCATGCGTTCTCGGAGGGATCCGTCGGTCCGCTGCTGATCGGGTTCTTCGGCGCCGTCGTCGTCGTGACGGTCGGACTCATCGCCTGGCGTGGGGACCGGCTCCGCTCCCCCGGACTGATCGACTCTCCTCTGAGCCGCGAGGGGTCGTTCCTCGCGAACAACCTCGTTCTCGCCGCGTTCGCGTTCATCGTCCTGCTCGGCACGGTCTTCCCGCTGATCGCCGAAGCCGTCAACGGCGACCGCCTGTCGGTCGGTGCGCCGTACTTCGAACGCATGACGATGCCCGTCGGGCTCCTGCTGCTGTTCCTGATGGCGATCGCCCCCGTGCTGCCGTGGCGGAAGGCCTCCGGGGAACTCTTGAGCCGCCGCCTGGTGTGGCCCGCGTGGCTCGGAACCGCAGCGCTCGTCTTCTCGGTGGCGATCGGCGCGCGCGGTGTCGCCCCCCTCGTCGCGTTCGGCCTCGGCGGCTTCGCCGCGGGCGCGGCGCTGCGCCAACTGGTGCTCGCGACGCGGCGCCACGGCCCGCGCGGGCTGTTCGGCCGGGCGAACGGCGGAATGATCGTGCACCTGGGCGTCATCATGATCGCCGTCGCGCTCGCCTCGTCGAACGCCTATCTGCAACAGGCCGAGTTCTCGCTGGCCGAAGGGGAGTCCGTGCGCTTCGCCGGCCACGACATCACCTTCGAGGGGATACGCACCACGACCTTCGACGAGCGCATCGAGCAGGCCGCACTTCTGGATCTCGACGGGAATGTCCTCACGCCTGCGGTCAACCAGTACGTGCTGACCGGGCGGGCCATCGGTGACCCCGACACGGACACCTCGTTCACCCGCGACATCCAGGTGGCGATCTCGCGGCTCCCCTCCGAGACGGGCGGCAACCTCGTGTTCCGCGTCACCGAGCAGCCGCTGATCCTGTGGTTGTGGACCGGTGGAGCGGTGATGGCCCTCGGAACTGCACTGGCGCTGTTCCCCGGCCGGAACCGTCGTAATCCGACCGACCCCGTCTCGTGGGCCACCGCTGACGGCGGTACGGCTCAAGCCGCGGCGGCCCCCGTGCCCGGAGCGGACGCGCCGCGTGAACCCGTCGGTGCCATCAGCCGAACCGACGACGCCGGTACACCGGCGCCGGCGGGCTGAGTCGTGGGGGGAGAGGTTTCCACTTCGGGCCCCGGCCCGGACGTGCCCCGCGTGATGTCGCGTCGTTCGGGTCGTCTCGTCGTGTCGGTCTGTGTCACCGTGTTCGTCGTTCTGGGTGCGTTCGTGATCCTTCTCGCAACCCGGGGCACCTCGCCAGGGGTGATCATCGGCAGCGGAATCATCGGGGAGCAGGCGCCGGAGTTCTCGGGGGAGACCCTCACCGGTGAGATCTTCGACCTCGACGACCAGCGGGGTCGTTGGGTCGTGGTCAACTTCTTCGCGAGCTGGTGCGTCGGGTGCATCCAGGAGCACCCCGAACTCGTCGAGTTCTCACAGCGCCACGCGGCGGCCGGCGACGCCGTCGTCGTCTCGATAGCCTTCGACGACAGCGTGAGCAATGTCGAGCGGTTCTTCGCCGAACGCGGTGGTGACTGGCCGGTCCTCGCGAGCGACGTCGGCATCGTCGGCCCGACCTACGGCGTCACGGCCCTGCCCGAGACCTACCTCGTCGCCCCCAACGGCCGGGTGGTCGACAAGCTCGTGGGCGCCTCCGGCGTGACGGCCGACCAGCTCGACGCGACCATCGCCCGCTTCGAGCAACCCCGATGAGTGCACGCGCACCGTCGCGGGCGAGGCCGCTCGGCTGGGTTCCCTGGGTGCTCATGGCGATCATCGCGACGACGGCTCTGGCCATCGGCGCCGTCGACGACGGTGGGCCCCGCACCGACTCCGAGCGGGCGGGCGAGCTCGCCCGTGAGATCCGCTGCCCCCAGTGCCTCGGCGAGTCGGTGGCCGAATCCAACGTGGCGATCGCGCGGGAGATCCGCGCGGACATCTCGCGCCGGGTCGACGCAGGGCAGACCGACGACGAGATCAGGACCGCCTACGTCGACCTCTACAACCAGTCGATCCTGCTGACCCCGCCCGGCTCGGGCTTCTCGTCGCTGGTCTGGGTGATCCCCGTCGTCGGTGGTGCCGCGGCCGCCGGCGTGCTCGGGTTCGCCTTCTGGCGTTGGCGTCGCCTCGGCGATGCCGTGGCGGCGTCCGAGGACGACCGGCGTCTCGTGGCGGAGGCCCTGGCAGGTGGTCGTGGCCACGACTGAGCTGATCGATCCCGACCGGCTCGCCGAGCTCGAAGAGCAGCGGGACTTCCTCCTGCGCTCCCTCGAGGACCTCGAGCGCGAGCACGACGCGGGCGACATCGACGAGGACGACTACCTCGAACTGCGCGACGACTACACGCGACGCGCCGCCGAGGTCCTGCGGGCCGTCGAGGAACGCCGGGCGGCATTCGCCGAAGCGCCCGCTCGGTCCAGGTCCCGTTGGATCGTCGCCCTGGGAGGCGTGGTGATCCTCGCTGCGGTCGCCGGGGTCCTCCTGGCGTCGGCGTTGGGTTTCCGTTCGTCGGGTGACTCTCTCACGGGCGATGTCCGCCAGACGACGCGGGGCCTGCTCTTCGAAGCCCAGGAGCTGCTGGGTCAGGGTGAGCGGGACGCAGCCGTGGAGGTGTACGACGAGGTACTCGAACAGGACCCGTCGAACGCCGAGGCCCTCGCCTACAAGGGCTGGGTGACAGTGTTGGACAACGACCTCGTCGGCGGGGAGCAGCTGCTCGCCGCCGCGACCGCCGCGGATCCGGCCTATCCCGACGCACGGGTGTTCCACGCCATAGCGCTGACCCGCCTCGGCCGGTTCTCGGAGGCCTCCGCCGAGTTGGCGGCATTCGACGCCCTCGATCCGCCGCCGATGATGAACCAGCTCGTCGAGTCGGCGGGGATCCGGACCGATCTGCTGGCCGTCGAACTCGTCGAGGAGTACGGCCCGGTCGGCACACCTGTCGACATCGCCGCCGTCGACGCGCCGATCGAGCGGGTCGTGGGCGCCGCCCGGCTGATCCGCGACAACGGTGACTTCGAGATCGCCGTGCGGATCCTCGACGCCGTCCTCGACACGGAACCTGACAACGTCGGTGCGCTGATCTCGCTCGGGTCCATCCTGGCCACACCCGACTTCGTCGACACGCCCGACATCATCGAACGCGGGATCGCACTGCTCGAGCGGGCCACGCAGGTGGCGCCCGACGACGCCGAGCCGTGGTTCTGGTTTGCGCTGGCCCTGACGCTCGTGGAGGACGGTCCGGGCGCCACTACGGCCTACGAGACGTTCCTCGCGAACCAACCCTCCGCGGAACTCGCCGACCTCGCCTCCCGGTTGGCTCTCGAAGCCCGTATCGACGCGATCGGGGCCGGCTGAGCGGGGCGCGTCAGCTCAGGAGGCCGGCACCGGAGAAGGACTCGTAGCTGGCTGAGGCGATCTCGCCGTCGCGTACCTCGAGTGTCCAGATCGACCCCTTCGCCCAGCCCGTGCGGCCGTTCACGGTCGTGCCGGTCCGCTGGAGCGTGCGGATGATCTCGGGGATGAGGTCACCGTGGGTGCACAACGCGGCGGTGGGGCCTTCTTTGGCGAGTCCGGCTACGAGCGCAAGGGCGTCGACCAGCGCGGTTCCTTCGGCGAGCGCTTGATGCTCCTCCACCTCGGCCCCCACCATCGCGGCGAGCGGCTCCACGGTCTGGCGGCAACGCACAGCGGGGCTCGTGAGTACCCGTTGCACCCGGCGGTCGGCCAGGTGGGCGGCGATCGTGGCCGCGCGTTCGTGGCCGGCGGCGTCGAGCGCTCGGAGATGGTCGTCGGGAGCCGCTGGGTTCCGGGCACCGGCCGACGCGTGGCGGATGACGAACAGAGCCATGAAGCATTCAGCGTACTGGCGCGGCCTCGAGGGTCACCACCACCGGGACCTTCGACCCGGGTCTCACGACCTGAGTGCGCGGAGCTCGGCGAGGACGGCGCCGAACGCGTCGATGAACGCGTAGGCGTCGTCGTCGGTCGTGGTCCATCCGGCGCTGACCCTCAGTGAACGGTGGGCATCGACCCCCATGGCCTCGAGCACGACGGAGGGCTCGAGCGACTCCGACGAACATGCCGAGCCCGAGTGCACCGCGACGCCGCGGCGGTCGAGTCCGAGGACGACAGCCTGGGGTTCGACGTCGTCGATCCCGAAACACACGATGTGGGGTAGGCGCCCAGTGGTGTCGCCATAGGAACGTACGCCGTCGATGTCGCCGACCGCGTCGACGATGCGGTCGGTCAGGTCACGGGCGCGTGCGGCTTCGCGACCGAGACGTTCTCCGGCGAGGGCCCCGCATGCAGCAGCCAGCCCGGCGATGGCCGGGACGTTCTCGAGTCCCGCGCGTCGGGCGCGTTCCTGGTCGCCTCCCCCCAGCAGCGGCCCGAGACGCAGACCCCGCCGCACCAGGAGCACGCCCGCCCCCGGCGGGCCGCCGAACTTGTGGCCGCTGATCGACATCAGGTCGGCGCCGAGTCCGTCGAAGTCGAGCGGCGCCCGCCCGGCGGCGGCAGCCGCGTCGACGTGCACCAGGACCCCGCGGCTCCGGCAGATCTCGACGATCTGGGCCATGGGCTGCAACGTCCCGACCTCGTGGTTGCCCCACTGGATGTGGACCAGGGCGGTGCTGTCGCGGATGGCCGCGTCGACGTCGGCGGGATCCACCCGACCGACACGGTCCACGCCGACGATCGTGTGGGGGCCCGATTCCGTGGCGGCACGCACAGCCGAGTGTTCGACGGCGGCGGCGACCACGTGGTCGCCGGGCCCCCGCTCGCGGGCACCCCACGTTGCTGCGGCGATGGCTTCGGTGGCCCCGGAACAGAACACGACCTCGCGCGAGCGGGCGCCGAGGAAGGCGGCCACGGTTTCGCGGGCTTCCTCGAGTCGGGCCCGCACGCCCATTCCCTCCGTGTGGACGCGACCGGGGTCACCCCAGGGTTCGTCGAGTGAGGCCGCCATCGCGGCCTTCACCTCGGGCCGTAGCGGGGACGTGGACGCGTGGTCCAGATAGTGGCGGGTCACCGCCCCTCAGTTCGAGACGGTGGTGACGCAGTGGTCGTCGCCCTTGGGGAGGGTGACGCGCTGTTCGGCCGAGGCCTCGCCGTAGAGGGCTCCCAGCATCCCCTGGACCATGCCCCGGTCCACCGCGCAGATGACCGGGTGTTCGACGGCGGCGCCGCCGAAGGGACAGTGCTCAGAGACGATCCGCAGTTCTCCCGCCGAGTTCTCTGCATGGGCGGCGAATCCGTGGGCGGTCAGGGCCTCGGCCACGGTGTGCAGGGCCGAGCGGAACGACTGCTGGCCCGTCTGGTCCGGTCCGATGGTGGCAGCCATCGCCCGGCCGTACTCGCGTCCGACCTCCTCGGCGAGCTCCTCGGCCTGGGTCGGTGACAGCAGCTGAAGGGCCCGTCCGAGCAGCGAGATGAGGATGTCGTGGTGGCGGACCGGCAGCTCCAGAGCGATGCCGGCCTCTGCGGCGCGATAGTGCTTCGACGGCCGCCCGGCCGCGCCGGCCCGCTCGATCGCGACCTCCAGGTACCCGCCGGCGGCGAGCTTGTCGAGGTGGTGGCGGGCCACGTTGGGGTGGAGTTCGAACTGGCTGGCCGTGGCGCCCGCGGTGACACCCTCGGGGTGCTCGTGGGCGAACAGGTAGATGTCGCGTCGGGTCGGATCTCCGAACGCGGAGGTGATCGCAGTGACCGCGGAGGAGAACTCCGTTGGGGTGAGCGGCGCCCGATCCACGTAGGTAGCCTACCGACCGCGCCCCCACCCGGACCCGCTGAGGAGGACCATGCCCACCGAAGCCGATGTACTCGACGTGCTGGCAGGAGTCGAAGACCCGGAGCTGCACCGATCGATCGTCGAACTCGGCATGGTGCGCTCGATCGAGATCACCGGCGGCGACGTCGCTATCCGCGTCGCTCTCACCATCGAGGGCTGCCCGATGCGCGCTGAGATCGACAACCGGGTTTCGGGCGCCGTCGCGGGTCTCGCCGACGTGACGAACGTCTCGGTGGACTACACGGTGATGACCGACGCCGAGCGGGCCGAGTTGCGCGAGAAGCTCATCGGCGACCCGTCTGCCACGGCCGGCTCGGGCCATGCCCACGGTCATGCCGAAGGCCGTGAGATCCCCTTCGCTGATCCGTCGAGCCGCACGCGGGTTCTTCTCATCGCCTCGGGCAAGGGCGGTGTCGGCAAGTCCTCGGTCACGACGAACCTCGCCGTCGCTCTCGCCGCCCGCGGAAAGAGCGTGGCCATCGTCGACGCCGACGTGTGGGGATTCTCGATCCCCCGGATGCTCGGGATCGACCGGCCCCCCGTCGTGATCGACGAGATGCTGGTGCCGCCCGAGGTGCACGGTGTGCGCTGCATCTCCATGGGTTTCTTCGCCGACGACGACCAGCCGGTCATCTGGCGGGGCCCCATGCTTCACAAGGCGCTCGAGCAGTTCCTCACCGACGTCTACTGGGACGATCCGGACTTCCTGCTCGTGGACCTGCCGCCGGGGACCGGTGACATTTCACTGTCGCTGTCGCAGTTCCTTCCCCGTGCCGAGGTGTACGTCGTGACGACCCCCCAGCCCGCCGCGCAGCGCGTGGCGCAGCGGGCGGGTCTGATGGCCGAGAAGGTGCGCCTCGAGGTCCGTGGCGTGATCGAGAACATGTCCTGGTTCACCGGCGACGACGGCACCCGCTACGAACTCTTCGGCGCGGGAGGCGGCCAGACGCTCGCAGAGCGGCTCGGAGTCCCCCTCGTGGGCAAGATCCCGCTCGTTCCCGCCCTGCGTGAGGGGAGCGACACCGGAAACCCGCTCGTCGCCACCGACCCCTCGGGGGAGGCGGGCGGGATCTTCGCCGAGATCGCCCGGCGTGTGGACGAGGAACTGGCGCCCACCCGGCGCGATCACCCCGAACTCAAGATTCTCAACTGAACGACCTGGGAGGTCACGCCGTGGAGGTCCGTATCGGTGCCGCCGACACCGGCAAAGAACTGATCATCGAGATGCCCGACGAGGCGAAGGCCGACGACGTTCGCGCCCAACTCGACGAGGCGCTCGCGTCCCCGGAGGGTCTCATCTGGATGACGGATCGCCGCGGCCGTCAGGTCGGGGTACCCGTGGCACGTGTGGGCTGGGTCGAGATCCGCATCGACGACGGAGCATCGAAGATCGGATTCGGCGCAGCCTGAGCCCGGTGGAACCGCCGACCCGTCATTCCGGTTCAGCCTGAGGTGAGCCCGACGCCGCTGTTGGACCGGCGCCTTCTCGTGGTCACCGGAAAGGGTGGCGTCGGAAAGACCAGCGTTGCTGCAGCCTTGGCGACCCTCGCCGCATCCGAGGGCAGGCGAACCCTCGTGTGCGATGTCGACGGCCGGGGCGATCTCGCCAGCTACCTCGAGGTCGGTGAGCTCGTCTTCGAACCGCGCCGGGTGCAACCGGGCCTGTTCGCGATGGCGATGGACACCGAGAAGTCGCTCGAGGAGTACCTACGCATCTTCGTGCGCATACCGCTGCTCACCCGCATCGGACCATTGGCCCGGGTCTTCGACTTCGTCGCGACCGCGGCGCCCGGCGTGCGCGAGGTTCTGACGATGGGAAAGCTCGCGTACGAGGTCCGCGAGAACAACTACGACCTCGTGGTCGTCGACGCTCCCGCGACCGGACACGTCGTCGGCCAACTCTCCGCGCCGGCGGCGATTCGGGAGCTGGTGCGTTTCGGCATGGTCCGCGAGCAGACCGACTGGATGCTCGAGCTGCTCACGGACCCGGCTGTCACCGGCACGGTGATCGTGGCGACACCCGAGGAGATGCCGGTCACCGAGACGCTCGAGCTCGCCGAGCGCCTCGACGACGAGACCGAGGTGGACCTCGCAGCCGTTGTGGTCAACCGTGTCCTGCCCGAGCTATTCGGGCGGGGCGAGGAGGAGATCTTCGAGGAGTTGCGCGAACCGGCCGCCACCAGGCTTCTCGTCGGGTCGGTGGGGGAGGGGGTCACCTCCGTTCTGGACGCGGCTGCTCTCGCCGTCGCTCTCCGGCGCAGCCGGGCCCGCCACCTCGTGACGCTGCGTGAGGGTCTGCAGCCCGGGGTCGGCGTCGTGTACCTGCCCGAGCTCTTCATGCGGGTCCACGGTCGTCGCACCACCAACCAACTCGCCGAGGCCCTGGGCGAGGAGTTGCTGTGAACGCCGCCGTGGGTCGGTCCCGGTCGTGACGCCGGCGGCCGGCGCGGGGGCGTCCGTGCTCGAGCGGCTCCTGGCATCGCGTGAGATCGTGATCGTCTGCGGCGCGGGTGGGGTCGGCAAGACGACCACCGCGGCCACGGCCGCGCTGATGGCGGCGACGCGCCTCGGCGGCCGCGTGCTCGTCGTCACGGTGGACCCGGCACGGCGACTGGCCCAGTCCCTCGGCATCGACGGGTTCGGCGACGAGCCCCGCCGTGTGGATCCCGGGGCCCTCGCCGCGGCCACCGGATCGGAGCCACGGGGCGAGCTGTGGGTGGCCATGCTCGACACCAAGGCGTCGTGGGACCGGCTGGTGTCGCGCCATTCTCCCGACGACAGGACCCGGGACGCGATCCTGTCCAACCCGCTCTACACGAACATCACGGCGAAGTTCGTCCACAGCCACGACTACATCGCGATGGAACGGCTCCACGAACTGCACCAGTCCGGCGAGTACGACCTGATCGTCGTGGACACGCCACCATCGCGCCATGCGCTCGATTTCCTGGAGGCGCCGGAACGGATGGCCGAGTTCTTCGACAGCCGCCTGTTGCGGTGGCTCACGATCCCCGCGCGATCCCGCCTGGTCGGGGCGGCGTCACGGTCGTTCGGCGTCGTGGCCGAGCGCACGCTCGGGACCCAGTTCCTCGGCGACATCGCCGAGTTCTTTCTTCTCTTCCGTTCGATGTATCCCGGTTTCGTGGAACGGGCCGAGGCGGTGCAGCGCACGATCCGCACCCGTCGGACGAGCTTCGTGGTCGTCTCCACTCTCGAATCGTCGGCGGTGTCGGAGATCTCCTGGTTCGTCGACGCTCTCGCGCAGCGCAGACTTCACCTGGGCGGGGTGGTGCTTAACCGGGTCCTCCCCGACGGTCTACGTGATCCGGCGGCCGAGGCCTCGGCCCGTCAGCTCGCCGAACGTGCCACCGAGATCGGCGTCGAGGTCCGGTCGACGCATTCCGCCGACGACGTGAGTCGCGTGCTGTGCGAACTGGCGGAGAGCTTTCTCGCCTACCGCGTGCCCGCGAGCCGTGAGGCGGAGTTGCGCAGCGAGCTACGCGTGGATCCTGCGATCCAGGTGGCGGTGCCGATCCTGGCCGGCGAGGTCGCCGACATCTCCGGACTGGTGCGGATCGGTGGCTTCCTGTGGTGAGCCGTCGCTGCGGGGAGGCTCAGGCGCGGGCCGCGCGCGCCGCGGCCTGGCGACGGCGCCGCATGGCACGGCGCTCCTCTTCGGATGCACCGCCCCAGACACCGGAGTCCTGGTTGGTACTGAGGGCGAACTCGAGGCAGTTCTCGCGGGCCTCGCAGGCGAGACATACGGCTTTCGCGGCGGCGATCTGGTCCAGTGCCGGTCCGGTGGTGCCGACCGGGAAGAACAACGCGGGGTCGGTGTCTCGACACGCCGCGCCTGCCCTCCAGTCGGCATCGACATGCGCCGGCGGAACGATCGTCAGTGCCACGGAACCTCCAGGGGCGGATAGGGGTGCAGGGGTTTGCCGCCCGTCGTTCTTTTGTGATCGAATTCACATGTCCGGTCGTTGCTGTGCCCTGAGGCGGAACCGGAGCACGGCGACACTACAGCGGGTTCGGGCTCGTCGCAAGGGTGATCAGAGATGATGTCCACACAGGGGTGGGGGAGGCCATGACGATCGTCGTCGCACACAGGGGTGCCTCCGGCGCGGCCCCGGAGAACACGCTCGAGGCCTTTTCGCTGGCGGGGAAACTCGGCGCCGACTGGGTCGAGCTCGACGTTCGCCGCAGCGCGGATGACGTGTTGGTGGTCCACCACGATGCCCATACCGCCGACGGGCGGATCGTCGCCCGGACACCGGCGGCTGAACTCGGTGACGACGTCCCGACGCTCGCCGAGGCCTTCGAGGCGGCCGCCGGGATGGGGGTCAACGTCGAGATCAAGAACGACCCGGCCGACCCCGACTACGACGAGAAGCACCAGATCTCGGTGGCGGTCGCCGGCCTCATCGCGGCCTACCGCCCCTACGACGAGGCGCTCGTGTCGTCGTTCAACGTGGAGACCCTGAACCGGATCCGGGCGATCGACGACCGTCTGGCCACTGTCGTGCTCTTCTACGACCCGGTCTCGGCCCCCCAGTGGGTCGCACGCGCCGCAGGCCTCGGACACAGCGGGATCTACCCGTACTTCGGGCTCGTGGGGCCGGGTCTGGTTTCCACCGCGCACGCCGCCGGGCTGACTGTCGGCGCATGGACGGTCAACGACGAGGCGACCATGGCCGAACTCGTCGCGCTGGGGGTCGACGCGCTCATCACCGACCATCCCGACATCGCGCGTCGTGTCGTCGACGAGGCCCGCTGAAGCTGTGGCGCCGGTGAGACTTCAGATGACGGGAGCGGCGCCGGGGTGGACGAGACGCAGGGCCGCCGGTCGGTGACGGAACCGCAGTTCGGTCACCCGGCCGAGGAAGTCCCCGTCCACCTGGTGGGGTAGGCCGACGTCGGCGGTGATCGTGAGGCCGTCGAGGTCGGTGCGGTAGTCGACGGCCGGGTGGTCGGCGAGGCTCGTGCGGCCCCGCAGCGCGGTGGCGGCCATGCCGACGATCGCCCGGGCGTGCATGTCGGTCACGGTGACCGCGACGAGGGCCCTGTCGAGGGTCGCCTCCGGCGCGATGTCGAAGGGGCGCGAGCCGAGGTACGTGTAGGGGTTCGAGTTCAACACGACGGCGAATCGTCCGTCGACCACCGGGTCGCCCACGTCGAAGTCGACGGTGAACGAGTGTCGCCACCGCTGCGAACCACGGAACCACGTGTCGACGGCGGCCAGCGCGAACAGGGGGTGACTCAGCCAGCGCTTGAGTTCGCCCCGCCGTTCGACCTGCTCGACCACGGCGGCATCGAAACCCACGCCCACGTGGAACAGGAAGACGCGTCCGTTCACGTCGCCGACCCCGATGCGGGGTATCCGGTTCCCGTGGATCGCGTTCAACAGGACCTCGGCGCCGTCGACGGGATCGTCGGGGATGCCGAGCGTCCGGGAGAAGACGTTCGTCGAGCCCCCCGGTAGGCACGCCAGCGCGGTGTCGGAGTCGACGAGGCCGTTCGCGACCTCGTTCACGGTCCCGTCGCCGCCGAAGACGACGACCACCTCGGTCCCCTTCGCGATGGAGGTGGCGGCGAGTCGGGTGGCGTGGCCCCGGCGGACCGTGTGGGCGAGATCCACATCGTGGTCACTCGCGAGGATCCGTCGGATGACGACCTCGGCGCGCGGGGTGACCGAGGAGGCCATCGGGTTCACGATGAGAAGGACCTTCACGGCGTCACCTGCGATCATTCGGTGAGATCGGTGCCGGGGTGATTTTGCCGCACCGGCCTCCGTGACCCATCATTCATCTTCATGAACGTCGTCGTCTGTGTGAAGCAGATCCCGGATCCAGCCGATCCGGGTGTGCTCGATCCCGAAACCAAGACGCTGAAGCGTGACATGAAGCTGATTCTCGACGAGTCCGACTCGTACGGTGTCGAGATGGCGCTCCAGTTGCGTGACGATGCGGGCGAGGGCGATGTCATCCTCGTCTCGATGGCTCCCCACGAGGAGACGAACGGCCTTCGTACCGCTCTCGCGATGGGCGCGGACTCGGCGATCCTCATCACCGACGACGCGCTGGCCGGCACCGATGCGCTCGGCACGGCGAAGGTGCTCGCCGCCGCCATCGGGCGCACGCAGCCCGATCTGGTGATGGCGGCGACGGAGTCGAGCGACGGCTACACGGGCACCGTTCCCGAGCAGTTGGCCGAACTCCTCGGGCTCCCGTCGGTGACGTTCGCCAAGGCCATCGAGATCGACGGCGGCTCCGCGACGATCCGACGCCAGACCGAGTCCGGCTACGACGAGGTCCAGGTTCCGCTGCCGGCGCTCGTATCGGTCACCGCTGGTGTCGTCGAACCCCGCTACCCGTCGTTCAAGGGCATCATGGCGGCGAAGAACAAGCCACTGGACGTGCTCGGCGTCGCCGATCTCGGCCTCACCGCCGACGACGTCGGCTGGGCCGGCGGTGGTCAACAGATCGTGGACATCTCGCCTGCGCCCACGCGTGAGGCCGGCGAGATCGTCGTCGACGAGGGAGACGCCCACGAGCGAATCGTGGCCTTCCTCGACGAGTTGAAGGTCCTCTAGGAGGCGTCATGGGTGTCGGAACGATCTGGGTGTTCGCCGAGGAGTCCAACGGCGCTGTCGCGAGCATCACCTTGGAGATGCTCGCCAAGGCGCGCGAGCTGGGTGACACGGTCGAGGCCTTCTGTGGCGTCGACGGAGACGGTCTCGCCGAGACGCTGGGTGCGCACGGCGCGACCGCTGTCCATGCGACCGGTGACCTCGGTGGTGGGCTCGCGGGCCCGGCCGTCGCTGCTGCCGTCGCGGCGGCGGTGGAGGCTGGTACCGGCCCCGACGTGGTGCTGTGTGGCACCACCTACGACGGCCGTGACGTCGCCGGGCGTCTGTCCGCCAAGCTCGGTGTCGGCGTCATCACCAACGTGGTGGACCTCGCCGACGACGGCGGCTCGGTGGTGGGCACCGAGCCCGTGTTCGGTGGCACGACCAACGTCAAGACCACGTTCACCGGCACCGGTACGCAGATCTTCCTCGTGCGTCCCAAGTCCTTCATGGCCGAAGCGTCCGGCGGCGGTTCCGCCGAGGTCAAGCCCCTCGCAGTACCGGATCTCGGGGCGACCGGAACGGCCCGGGTCACGGACCGTTTCGTCGAGGAGTCCGACGGTCCCAAGCTCGACGAGGCGGCTGTCGTCGTCGCCGGCGGGCGCGGTCTCGGTGAGGCCGCCAACTTCGAGATGATCGAGAAGCTGGCCAAGCAGCTCAAGGGCGCACCCGGAGCGTCTCGGGCGATCGTCGACGCCGGGTGGGTGCCCTACAGCTACCAGGTCGGTCAGACCGGCAAGGTCGTCAAGCCCGACGTCTACATCGCTGCCGCCATCTCGGGTGCCACCCAGCACCTCGTCGGCATGAAGGGCTCGAAGACGATCATCGCCATCAACAAGGACGAGGAGGCGCCGATCTTCGCGGTCGCCGACCTCGGCATCGTCGGCGACGTCCACAAGGTCCTGCCCAAGCTCATCGAGGCGCTCGAAGCGCGCTGAGTCCACTGTGATCGGCGGGTGAACCTGCCGCTCGCCGTGAGGCGGGTGGCGCGCGCTGACTAGGCTCGTACCGATGGCTCTCGCCGTGAACCTCCTCGCCCTCGTGCTGGTGATCGCGTTCGTCTGGGTGGGGATGGTCTGGTTCTCGGGCTGGTTCCACCGCCGGAGCGGACCGCACGCCCCCGACGGCACCGTCGACGTGGCCGCGCACGATCGTGACCACGACCGTGACAGTGAGGCCCCTTGCCGCCGTTGTGACGGCGTGGGCGCATCCGTGGGCCGCGGCGAACTGCGGCCCTGCGAGCGATGTGAGGGGACCGGCGTCGACCCGGCGTTCTTCTGAGCGGGACCGGTCTCGTCGCCGCAGTCGGGGCGTGAAGCCTCTCAGGTGAGGCGTTCGTCGGTCGCGCTGATCGCCCAGGCGACGCCCTCGACGGGATCCTCGACCGCGAGGTGGAGTTCCCAGCCCGACGGGGGGGTGCGGGGCCGCCAGGCCACGGCGCGCAGTTCGCCCACACCGGGAGCCAGTTCGTCGGGATCCAGCGGCCAGTCGTCGTCGAGGCCCAGGGCGCATGCGGCGAACCACCAGGCGTCGAAACGCCCGCGGGCGGCGCCGCGCCGGCGGGCGTGGGCCGCCCCGGACGCCGACGCCCACGCGAGTCGACCGAGCGCGTCGGCCGTGTCGATGTCGGACCCGGCGGCAGTGCGCACCCCGAGTGACGCGATCGCGGTGCGGGCCGTCCCGCGCACCGCCACGACCTCCACCCGGCCGTTGGACGCCGACGCCCAGTGCTCGACACATCCGCGCAGAGCGGCGGTGGTCGCGTCGGGTCCGAGGTCGGATTCCGCTTCCGGCAGGTCGAGCGGGGTTCCGGCGACCGGCGCCGGTTCGGGGACGGTCACCGCATCGTCGGTGTAGGTCGCCACGGGCCAGCCGGGCTCCCACGGGTGGGGCCGTAGCGCCAGGCCGTCGAGCGGGTCGTGGCCGATGTCGGCACCGGTGAGGTCCTCGCCCCGGGCGACTCGTTCGTGCGCCACGAGCGCCCGCGCCGCTCCGGGCGGCAGGTGGGGCTCGAGTTCGGCCCATGTGGCCCGGGAGGCCAACACCTCGGTCAACGGTCCGATCCCGAACGTGCCGGGATCCTCGAGGGCCTGCACCGCGATGGCCGGCGGAGCGCCCAGCGCGAGTCTGTGCGCAGCGAGGACCGCGACCGGCCACAGTTGGCGTCCGGTGTCGAGGGCGGCACGGCACCGGCGATGCAGGTCGGCCAGAGCGTCCCAGTCTCGTGTGGCGCACAGATCGTCCACGCGGCGAACGAGGGCGTCGAGGTCGCCTCCGTCGACCAGACGGGAGTTGTCGTTCACACCATCGGCCAGGGCCAGCGACGGCCGGTGTGATCCACCGGGAAGCAGCCGTCGGTTATCAGGGCGGAGGCCCGTCGCATGGCGGCGTCCACCTCGTCGTCGTCGAGCAGGTCCGCGAACGACTCTGGCGGCCCGCCCTCGATGAACGAGGCCACCTCAGCCACGATGTCCGCGGGGATCGTCTCGCCCGCGTAGTCCCAGATGACGGTCCGGAGCTTGAAGTCGGTGTGGAACGACAGACCGTTGTCGATCGCCCAGATCTCCCCGTTGGAGTCGAACAGGCAGTGGCCGCCCTTGCGGTCCGTCGAGTTGGCGATGATGTCGAAGGCGCACAGACGCTGCAGTGTGGGCTCGTGGGCCGGGTCGTCACGGATCGTGAAGTAGTGCTGCTCGAAGTCCGCCGGAACGAAGAGTTGCAGCGACCCGACGCCGAGGGGACCCTCGGTCCGCAGGACCGTCGGCGGGACGAGGTCCCAACCCAGGTGGTGCGAGAGTTCGAAGGCCGCGACCTCGCGCCGCGCCAGGCCGGTGGGGAAGTCCCACAGCGGCCGCTCGCCCTGCACGGGCTTGTAGACGGCCTGCAGGTCGTGGTCGGCGTCGTCGAGGTCCACGAGGAACGTGGCGTTCGAACTCCACGGCATCCGCCCGAGGACCTCCATCGGTGCCTCCCGCAGAACGGGCAGGGCGTCGTCGGCGGAGATGGGCGGCCGGTCGCGGATAGGGGTGTCGGACACCGGATCGCTCAGTTGTAACAGGGGCAGAAATCGGCATCGTCGAGGGGGCGCCCGCAGTACGGGCACGGTGGACGGCCGGCTTCGACGACCGCCCGGGCCCTCTGGACGAAAGCCGTCGCCTGCCCCCGTGTGAGGCGGAAGCGGGCGGTCTCGGGAGAGCGTTCGTCCTCCTCGTCGGCGAGTTCCTCCGCCCACATCACGACGCGGTCGTCGCTCTCGGAGTAGACGACACCGAGTGAGCCCACGATCCACGCCGGCATCACGGGCGCGACGATCTCGAGTTCGTGGTCGTCGGGCATCACCGTCGTCGCCGCCGTCAACTTCGACAGCATGTCGTCGATGTAGTCGGCCAGCGCGGCCACCTGCTGTTTCTCGAGCCGCAGCGACAACAACGACTCGCCGATCCGGGCCTGCAGGTAGAAGATCCTCTGTCCGGGTGGGCCCTCGGTCCCGGTCGTGAAGGCGTCGAGATGGTCGAACTCGTTCACGGGTTCCGGACTCCGGTGGCGTTCCGAGGACCGGTCATGACAGTGACAGCGTCGACAGGTCGTCGCCGGTCGAGTTGACGGTGAGGACGTACGGTCCGTCGAAGGTGTAGGTGATCGCGGTGATCGAGCACGGCGACACGACGGTGCGCTGGAACAGGTCGAGGTGGGTACCGTTGGCGTGCGCGACGGCCGCCTTGATCGTGTCGGCGTGCGAGACGGCGACGATCGTCTCGCCCGGGTGGGCCGCGACGAGACGGGCGGCCTGGTCGACGACTCGGCCCTGCATCTCGCTGAACGACTCGCCACCGGGGAAGCGGAACCCGCTGGGGTACTGCTGGACCTGGGACCACTCCTTCAGCTTGCGCAGGTCGGACAGCTTGGCGCCGGTCCACTCGCCGAAGTCACATTCGATGAGGCCCTTTGCGGTCCGGACCCTGAGTCCCAGGGCCCGTGCGATCGGCTTGGCCGTTTCCCGGGTGCGTTCCATCGGCGACGCGTAGACGGCGGTGATCTTCTTCTCGCCGATCCCGGCGATGCGTCGACCGGCCCGTTCGGCCTGTGCGACGCCTTCGGGCGCGAGGTGCAGACCCTTCGCCCGGCCGGGCAGCACGGCACCGGTGGTGGGGGTCTTGCCGTGACGGACCCACAGGACCGTCGTGGGCTTCGGCGGGGAGTTTCGCTTGGAGGCCATGGCGGAGGTCAACCTAGCGTTGGTGCCGTGGATTCACTGGACCGTATCGCCGCCGAAGTCGTCGACTGTCGGCTCTGCCCCCGCCTCGTCGAATGGCGTGAGGAGGTGGCTGTGACGCGCCGTGCCGCCTACGCGGACCAGACGTACTGGGGTCGGCCGGTCCCGGGCTTCGGGGATCGTAGGGCGCGTGTGGTCGTCGTCGGACTGGCACCGGCCGCGCACGGCGCGAACCGCACGGGGCGCATGTTCACCGGTGACCGATCCGGGGACTGGCTGTACCGGGCGTTGTGGCGGGCGGGCTACGCGAACCAGCCCGAGTCGGTGGACCGTGACGACGGACTCGAACTCGACGGGGTCTTCATCACGTCGCCGGTCAAGTGTGCGCCGCCTGCCAACAAGCCGACCGCGGCCGAGCGTGACGCCTGCCGACCGTTCCTGCGTCGCGAACTGGCCGTTCTCGAGACGGCGCGCGTACTCGTGGCACTCGGCAAGCTCGCGTTCGACGAGTTGGCCCGCCACTTCGCGGTGAGCCCCCGACCGAAGTTCGGCCACGGGGCGGAGTTCGACGTGGACGACGACGGGGTCGCCCGGACGGTGATCGGCTCGTACCACGTCAGTCAGCAGAACACCTTCACCGGTCGCCTCACCTCCGAGATGCTCGACGCCGTGTTCACCCGGGCACGCGAGCTCGCCGCCTGAGGTTCTCCGGTGCGGATGGTCCACCGCCGGCGCCGTGGCCCGATAGCGTTGGCGGCGCCATGAGCAAGATGATTCGCCTTCTCCCCGCCCTGTTGGTCATCGTGATCGTCGCCGCCGCGTGCGGCTCGAGCGGCGACCCCAAGTCCTTCGACGACCAGGTCGAGGACGGTCAGAGCCTCGCCGAGCGCAACTTCGTCGACGGCTGCAAGGTGGAACTGGCCGATGCCGACGACGAGGTCATCGCGGCCGCCGCCAACGCCGTCTGTGAGTGTGCCTACGACCGCTTCACCGGCGCCGACCCGGACGTGCCCGCGGCCGAGACCATCACCTTCGAGGAGTTCGAGCAGCTCGACGACGAGCTCCGCGAGGACATCAACAGCCTCGACGGGTCCCGCACAGGTGAGATCGTCCAGACGGCCGTGCGGACCTGTATCCAGCAGGTCGCCTCGAGTTAGACCGCCCACCCGGTGGTGGCCCAGCCGGGCCGGTCCCTACTTCTTCTTCGTCGGAAGGCCGATGCGCGCCTCGGGTGAGGCCCACGTGGGCCAACGCTCGCGGCTCTTCTTCGCGAGGCGCTGCATGAGAGCGATGGCGCCGGGATCGGAGTCCCCGGGCTTGCCCTCGATCACGCCCTCTTCGAGCATGGCGATGATGATCTGGCGACCCAGCTCGGTCCTCACGATGGTGAGGG
>JAVJTC010000013.1 GCA_040219085.1 Acidimicrobiales bacterium | reverse complement strand
CCGCAGCGCAACAGGAGTCGGAGGCGATAGTTCTCGAAGTTGCGGAACCCGAAGCCGAGCCGCTTGATGTTCTTGATGATCAGGTTCCGGCCTTCGGTGGCGGCGTTGGTCAACCCGGTGGTGTGCCAGCGCAGCAGGGGCCGTTCCCATCGGCGGATGGTCTTGGCGAGCCGGGTGAGCTCGGGGACCTCGGCGTCGTCGCAGGCGTTGTAGAACGCGACGAGGCGCCGCCGGGCCTCGAGGGGACTGTGGGTGTCGTAGACCTCGCGCAGCAGCTCCTTGGCGAGGTAGGCGACGGCGACTTCGCCGTCGGGATCGCCCACAGCGAGCCAGGCGAGGACCCGGTCGAAGCCGTCGGCGCTGAGGTGTTCGTGGCCGACCAACAGTCGCCGCCGGATCCGATACAGCGGGTCGCCGGAGCGGCCCCGGTGGCCCAAGGTGTCGTGTTGGACCCGGCGTCGGACCTCGTCGAGCGCGGCGTTGGCGAGGCGGATCACGTGGAAGTGGTCCACGACCAGCCTGGCGTCGGGCAACTGATTGGCGACGGCGGTGGCGTAGGGCTGGTAGGGGTCGATCACCGCGTGGGCGATCCCGGCGGACCAGCGGGGCGGTTTCGCCGCCAACCATTCCTCGACCGCAGCTGCGCTGCGAGCACCGATCACGTCGACGAGCCGGCCCGTGTCCAGATCGACGATGCCGGTGACCAACAGCGTCGGCCTGGTCGCCGTCGCGGCGAGCCACGACGTCTCATCGAGCCCGACCGCGCTCGGCGCCCCGAGGCGCGACAGGTGGTTCACCCTCGGTGTGCCGTGATCGCGGACCGCGTCCATCGCTGTGTGCCAGCCCACTCCGAAGCTGCGGGCAACCGACGCGACCGACTCGGCGCCCGGGCCGACACGGCGGGCGATCTCGCCCCGTGCGCGTTCGCTCAACACCGCCCGCGCAGCGATCTCATCGCAGTGCTCCGACCACGTCTTCACGACACAGTCGCCGTCGGGACAGCGCCAGATCCGCTTGGCCCACACCAACGTCACCGCCTCCCCGCAGATCGGCAGATCCCGCACCTTCACCCGCCGCCGGCCGTGACCCACCGCCCTGGTCCCACAGCCCTCACAGCCCACCACCGTCGCGGTCGTCTCCACCGCGATCCACCACTGCACGCCGTCGTGGTCCTGGGCGCGAACAACGAACCCGTCGAGTCCCAGAAGCGACGACACAGCGCCGCTATCGTCAATCCCCATCAGGGGCCTCCTCTGTTGATGTGCCTTCGAACAGCAACATCAATAGCGAGGCCCCTGACCGCGCCCGGGGACCCTCAAACCCGAACCCCGGCGTCGATCACCACCCCAGCTTCAACGCGGAGAGCCAGTTAACGCAGCGAGCGGCGGCGGGCCTGCGCCACTGCTCACAGTTGATCAACTGGCGGAGCGATGGCACACGACCCGTGGCGCCATCTACATGCTCAGGTACCGGAGCGACTCGCCGCGTGCCGTCAGGATCGGCCGCAGGCTTCTCTTCCCGGTTGACGAGGTCGTCGCGTGGGAGAGGCAAAGGACTACGTAGGGATGAGGGGCTCGGATCGATGGTGGACGACTTCACCCAAACCGCTGCAAGTCCAATCTGTTGGATTGGCCCCATGGTCCTCGGTGACCTCTGCTGCGCGGGTTCACCGCGTGGCCGCCGAAACATTGAGTCACCTGGACGAGGGTAAGAAGCTGATGGTGCCGAGTGTTCGAGAGTGTCCTGCCGGTTGTCCTCGGGTCCCCGGAGGCGGGGTCTTGCGTCCTTTGTGCAGCGCAACTGCTTGTCCTACTAGCAAACGCGGCAGCGGCCCCTTGTAGGGGCCGCTGCCTGGTTAGGGGTAACTACATTGTACAGTAAGAGTGCAGTACGAATCACGCTGTCCGGGTCTCCAAGCGAGATTGGACGGCAGTTGTCGCTTCACCTTGGCGCGAAGGCTCTTGGTATCGCCGGTGAGATGGCAGTCATGCTCGGTGATCGGGCGTCGCCGTTGGTGATCCCAGAGAAGTCCGCCCCGCGCGCCATCTTCACGACAGACCGAACAGATGAGATTGCACGCGCTGTCGTCAGGCGTCTGGGTCCTGAGGCCTGGCAGGTCGTCGACTCGATCGACTTCTGGATGAACCTGGGGAGGTCGGCGTGACCCGGTCGATGCGTGACGTCGGGGTCGATGCCGCCGCCGAGGCCTGGTTCGACGACCCGGTGTCTGTCGAGGGGACCGCACCGGCCGAAGAGTGCCGATATGAGCGTTTGCAGTCGACGGGCGCGTCTGTCATTCGTCTCGGTGACGTGGAGCCCGAAGTTGTTCGATGGATGTGGCCGGGGCGGATGCCGTTCGGCAAGCTGACGATGCTCGACGGTGACCCCGGGGTGGGGAAGTCGACGCTCGCGCTCGACATCGCTGCCCGTGTCACGACCGGCGGCGTGATGCCGGGCTGCGGTGTTGATGGACGCCGTCAACCGGCGGCTGTGGTCCTTCTGTCTGCGGAGGACGGAGTCGCTGACACGATCCGGCCTCGCGTCGACGCGGCGGGGGGTGACCCGGATCTCGTCTACGTGGTCGAGGCCGTGAGGGGTGAGTCGCCCGACTCGCTCACCGAGCTTTCCCTTCCCGTGCACGTCGAACAGGTCCGGGCCGTCGTCGACGAGGTTGGAGCTGTCCTTGTGATCATTGATGTGTTGAACGCCTACCTCCACACGACCCTCGACGTCCACAAGGACCAGGCCGTGAGGGCCGGGCTGCGTCCCCTCGCCGACATGGCAGCCGCGACGGGCGCGGCTGTGTTGGCCCTCCGGCACCTGAACAAGTCCGGAGGTCCCAAGGCGCTGTACCGCGGTGGCGGGTCCATCGGGATCGCCGGGGCGGCGAGATCGGTCCTCGTCGCGGGTGATCACCCCGACGACGCGGGTCTGCGGGTGCTGGCTTCGGTGAAGTCGAACCTGGCCGAGCGGCCTCCTGCGCTCGGTTACCGCTTAGTCCCCGTCGATGAGCACGGGTGCAGCCGCATCGAGTGGGCGGGGGCTGTCGACCTCGACGCTGACGCGCTGATGGGCGGCTCCGACGACGTCCCGGCCCGCGAGGTCGACGAGTTCCTGAGGGCCGAGTTGGCCGAGGGGGCGGTCCCGGCGAAGGAGATGCTCCGGCGGGGACGGGAGGCCGGGTTCTCCGACAAGCAGCTCAACTCGGCGAAGAAGCGAGTCGGGGTCCTGAGTAGCCGCCAGGGGTTCGCGGGCGACGGATCGTGGTCATGGCGCCTGTCCGACGATCAGCCCTCATAGATGCCTTAGAGGCCCCGGCTCAGACGTGGGCGCCTATGGCATCTATGAGCGGCGCTGAGTGGGTGAGGGTGGCGATCTCGGCCGAGGGCTCGGCCGCGCGGAGGTGACCTTCGCACGACCGGTGCTTAGCCGACCGTCGTTCGGGTTCCGTCCGGGGTGATGCGAAGGAGATGGCCTGGCTCGGTTCCGACGACGTAGACGTTCCCCGCGGAGTCGACATCGAGATCTTGCACCCCGAAGATCTCGCCGCCCACGCACGGGCCAGCGACTTCGCGGATCGAGGACTCCTCAACACCGATCCACAAGATCGACCCGATCCGACTGTCAGCCACGACCAGGGCCTTCCCGTCGTTGGTGGTCTCCACGGCGCTCGGCTTCTCGATCGGGACGTCCTCATCGAGACGGTCCCGCAGGCAGTCGCCGATCGCCTCGAATTCGGTCAGGTTGAGGGTGCGCAGGGTGCCGTCGGCGAGCAGTGCGAGGCGACCTGCGTCCATCTCGGCGATCACGACCTCGTCGCCCAGGACGTCGATACCGGACGGAAAGGCGATGTCGGACGTGGTGGGGACCAGGCCTGTTCGAGGCTGAGGCCCAACGTCGAACACCGAGTCTCGACCGGCCTCGACTCTCACCGAGCCGTCTGGGCTGACAGAAAGGACGTGGCTGTTAGCGACATCGGCGACCAACAGCGTCTCGTTGTTCCACTCCACGTCGTGGGGTGTCGGAGTCCTGGTGCGCTCACCGGCGGGATCGAGCGGCAAAGTCACGACGACACCTTCTTCGGGTGATATGAGCCAGATCGTTCCGTCGACCGCGGAACTCACGGCGGCGATCCCGTCGTCGCGGATCGCGACGCCGAAGGGGATCTCGACCTGCCACCACGTCTCGGTCTCGCCGGGGCAGACACCGGGCTCGAACCACTGGCCCCCGCGCTCGTGGAAGATGAGACCGGACTGATCGACGACCCATTTCTCGGAGGCATCCGGTGAGACGGCGACCCCGTTGGGGAACCGGAGGTCGGGCGACGAGACCTGGACCCAACACCCTTCCGCGGCCGCGCTGCTGGAACCTGACCCGCACGCGGCGAGCGTCACGAGCCCCAACAACACGCACCCGACGACTCGATTCACGGTTCAGTCGACCTGGCCGTCGGCCACGAATCCGCAGGGATCAACGGCGTAGGCCACCAGAGCTGAGACGGCCTCGCGAGCCGACTCGATGTCGGCCTCCGACGCCGATGGGTACAACTCGTGGATCCGCAGGATCTCAGCCGCCGACGTGCGGACCTCATCCGGTCCGATCGTGGCGAGTCGGTCCAGATCAGCCTCGAAATGGGGCACGACTATTCGTAGGCCCTCGGACATGACGAGTGGGGAACTCCTGTCGTCCCCCACGACGAGAACAGCGGGGTCGTCATCGAACCTCGACTGGACACGCTCTAAGGCCTCGTCGCCGCTCACGCGCATCCGAACTGACGGGGGTATCGACTCCGCGGTGTAAGGCCCGAACGTGCCATCGATTGACGTCTCGATCAGCCCTGTGATGGTCGGGTCGACTTCGAAGAGCTCGATATCGGTGACCCCTTCGATCTCGGACAGCTCATCCATGATTTCTCGGATCTGGCCCTCTGAGCCGGGTTCGGGATAGATGACGACTTCGGCAGGTTCGCCGCCGAGGGAGCCTACGAACGCCACCTGGATCACCTCTGCCAGTGCGACCGGGTCTTGGGAGATCGGTACAGACCGGGGCGTGACCAGCAACTCGCAGGCGGTTTCGTCCCCGGCGGTGCCATCAGGCCCCTGGGGAGGAGTGGGGGGTGGAGTCGGCGACGGGCTCGGCTCGGTGCCGGGAGACCCGGCACTCGGGGGTGCCGGAGCTTCGGTCGCAGTTGATGACGGTCTCGGATCGGCCGTCTCTCCATCGTCCTGAGTCGACCCAGACCCCCCGCAGGAACCCAACACCACCGCGGCCAGCAACACGACTACTGAACGCCGCGCCGCCAACGACCAGGGACGCCGCCCGGATTCGGAGACTCGCCAGGCCCATCGATCCACGTCGGCAGACTACTGCCGGTCTTCACCGACGGCTCGAAGCGAAGCGCTACCGAGGTACGAAGCAGGACTCGACCCGGGCCGGAGCGGCCATGCCCGTACTCATAGATGCCATAGATGCCCCGATTCTTAGGTGGGCATCAAAGGCATCTATCGGCCAGCCGATGGGCAGGCCACAGCCAGGCAGGGCCGGGGGGAAGGTGATGGGACAGGACCCGCGCCCAAGAATCCCACCAGCAGGTATTCGCATGGAGTCCATATTCCGGCGTAGGTCGTCGATGGCAAGATTCTGCCGAGGTTCACTTCCCGGGGAAGTCAACCTCGGCAAGATCTTGCGGGTATTGCCACCTCAGCTGAGTTAGCCATACGCGTTGCTGGGCCGTGTTGAGGCCAATGGTCAACGCCGAGAAACGGCACGGGAGCGGTGATCGCGAGAGCCGCCACGTCGGCGGACTGGTGCTGGTGTCAGTCGACGGGGAGCGACCGATCTAGTGCGGATTCTGCACTTCACCGAATGTCCTGCGCTGACCTGTGATCAGTCTGTGGCGCGGCGAGCGACTTCGGTTCGACCGGCTCGTGGGCGAGGTGGGCCCTCGGCCTTTCCATCGGTCGAGATGGTTGGGAGGGGATCGCGTGCCTTCGCGAGGATGTTCGCGACCTGCTCGACGGATGACGCCATCTCGTGTCCGCCGATGAAGATACGTCGGCGGGGCACAAGGCCGAAGTTCCGCGGCCAGCCCGCCACGTAGATGATCAGGAAGGGCTCTCGGAGGAGCCTCTTGCGAGGCAGTATCGCTACGCGAATGACCCGCACGAGGGGGAACGTCACGCAGACAGTTGGGGTGTGGACCGTGACTCTGCCATCGCGCAGGGCTAGCGCAGGGCCGCCGCTCACTAGTCGGAGTAACCCACCGACAGCCATCAATCCCGCCATGATTCCGAAGCCGATGCCCAGTGGGAGGGCAACTCTCCATTCGAGGGCGTAGGTCTCGGGCCCACGCGGGTTGGGCAGGAGTTGATCCGACGAGGGGGAGAGCCACCAGGCCGTCGCAAGGATCATGACGATGCCGAAGAGCGCGATGGCCCATGCGTGGTAGGTCGGTCGCCTGGGAACCTCGATTCCAGTCGGAATCCGCCTCGCACGGTTCACATTGGCAGGTTACTGCTGGTGTCAGTCCGACATGTGCGGCGTGACGTAGTGCGGATTCTGTTCAGGTCTGACGTCCACCTGCCGGGCTGGGGTCTCAGCCCAGCGAGAAGCGGCTCCTGAGCGCCGAACAGGCGTTCGGATAGGATCTCTCAGCACCGATCGAGGTCTGCGGCGCTCACAGAGCTTGCCCGTCCGGTTTCCGGCGACCTGGTGAACAAGGAGGTCGAAGAGTGGGTCGACTCGCGACAACAAGCCATGGCGCGGCGCCGAATTCGGGCACCCCATGGCGCGACAGGTCCGTCGAGGACTCCTATCGAGGCCACCTCGGACCTGAACTGGGTGGCGAGTTGCGGGCTGCGCGGCGACGTGCGGGGCTCATGACTACTGCTCGGGGAGCCGAGGCCGTCGGGATCTCTGAGTCGCATCTGAGGGCGATGGAGAACGGCTCACGGCGGCCGTCGCTATCGGTGGCCGAGTGTCTGATCGACGCATTCGGTATTGCGCCTGACGTCGCGAGCGAGTTGCGAGCGGTGGCGGCGATTGATGCGGGGCGTGACTTCCGGTCGCGGTAATGACCGTCTCTGATCTAAGTACCAGCAGTCGAGGATTGACTTTGGCGGTGAGCGGCGCGGTGGGAGAGGCGGTCAGGACGTTCGCTGGGCCTCCACTCCTGTCGTGGCCCGGCGTATGCCTACTCAGGCTTCTGATCTTGCCGCCACCCCGCAAGTCTGAGAATGCCGAGGGGTAGCAACGCTCCGGCGGCCATCCCGACGACCATCGTGGGCAGCGCCAGGACTGGGATGCATTCGGGGTCGTTGGCGTCGCCGATCACGTCGCAGTGGAGCCAAATCCCGAGAACGAGACCTCCAACGGCTCCGGCGACGGCTAGCACAACCTGGGCGAATCGGACCACGACGACGTCTGCCTGAAACCTCACGAGGAGCAATGCTGCCAGGAGGAGCTGGGGAAGGCGAGGCTGGCGCCGGGTGGGCGGTTGGCGGGAGAGGGTAGGAAGGGCACTATCGGTGGCGGCAACCGATAGGAAGGTCGGGTGTCTGATCCTGAGCCCCCGACGGGGACTGGAAACCAGCGGCCCGAGTGTCTGCCGAACCCAGCGCAGGCCAAAGCTCGCGTGAAACCCGGGAGGTTCACGGGGCGGTTCACTGAGGAGTTGGAACTTTGACCCGATTTGCTCCGACCAATCGTTGGGAATTCGGCGTCTTTGCTGTGGGGGTCGGGCTGATAGCGGGCCTTGGTGCAGCGCTCGACACCGGTGAATGGATCGTTATTCCCGCGGGCGGTGTCATCATGGGGACTTGTGCGTTTGTGGTGCTTTCAGTTACCTCGGTGATTCGACGCGTGAGTGACCGCGGCAAGTAGGGCACGCCGTTCTGCTCGTTTGCGCCGACGAAGCTGCCTTCGTCGCGGCTGGCCACAGTCCATTCATGGATCGCGGCTGCTCCTGCCCGACACGGGCGACTGGACTGCCCTGGGGGCTCAGTTGCGATGAGCGGCTCCGCGGGCTGGCCGGGGACGCAGCCGATGGCAGAGGGTCTGATCGAAGCGTTCGTGGTCGCGCCTGACGTCGCGAGCGAGTTGCGAGCACCGGCGGTGATCGGTGCGGGGCGGGACTTTCGGATAGCTCAGGGTTGACGCTGTTCATGTCGCGCCTTCCCGGTGCGTTGCTTGGGCGAACCGTGCCAGTGTGGCTGTGTGCACGGTCGCCATGTTGAGTTCCAGCCGCGGCGCGGTCGGGTCGCGCTGACCGCGCTTCTGTCGATCGGTCAGGGCGCCGTCGTCGTGATGGCTGCTATCACATCGGGGCTCTTCGACGACGAACTCCTCCGCTGGTTCGTGGGCGTGGCCGTCGGGCTCTACGCGCTATTCGCGGTGGGTCAGGCGGCCCGGGCCGTGAGACGAGCGGCGGTCAGCGAGCCAGCGGTTTCCGTGCATGACGATGTCGTCCAGCTCCATGTTCTCGGGTTCAAGGGCAGGATCTCCGGCCAGGACATCACGCGAGCTGACCTCGAAGGGCGTGGCTACTGGTGGGTCTTCTGGAACCCGGCCCCGTCGGCTCCTTGCCTGACGACCGCCTCAGGATCAAGCTCGCGCACTCGCCTCCGCGAAGGGCTCTCCGCGACGGTCGCATCCTGATCCGTCAAAGTGACGTCCGGGAGCCGCTACAGAGGGTGGCGGCGACCATAGGAACCACAGGGGAACACATCGGAGGGCGACGGACCTGAACCAGAGCCAGCGCCCATGGCTAGCCCCGAGCCGAGGACATGAAGTCGCGCTCATCGCCGCTGCCCTCAGCGGACCGATGGCCGAAAAGGCCGCTGCGCGGTCAGATACGCAGCCAGTCCCACGCCGAGGACGCAGAGGGCCGCGCATGCCAGCACTGAGAGCCCTAGCGCCGCACCCGCCTGAGGGTCATCGCCGACCCCGGCTCCGCCGTAGGTGAGCCAGCCCACCCCCAGGACCGCCGAGAAGATGAACCCGGTGGCTCCGATCGTCGAGGCGAGCCAACCCCGGAGCCGTACGTACGCCACACCGACGAGGATCTCGGCGACGCCTGCAAGTAGCCCTAGGGCGAAGGACTCTGTGCTCACGCCCACGCCGAGAAGCGCCGCCCCGACGGTTGGAACCGATGCCTGGATGAGCCGGGCCGGGGACTGTCCCGACATCAGCGCCGGGAGGTCCAGACGAGAGCGGCGAGGCTCCCCCAGCCCACGACCACCACCACACCGATGAGAACGCCTGCAACGCCCCCGACCCTGATGGCCACGCCAACGACGCCCAGGACCAGCCAGATCTCCTCTACCTCGTCGCCACAGCCAGGAAGGGACATATCGTCGGTGGGGGGACTGGATGTACTGGTGGGCGTTACTGGGATCCAGCCGGACCGTAATCTAAACGGAACTAGATCGGTGACGAGCGCGCGCGGGGGTTTCTTCTTTGACGATGCTGTATCTGCCTATTCTGCGGCAGGAAGTCTGGCGATCGATATACTAACGTTTTGCTTGGCAGATGACGCCACCGGTGGCGTCCCTACTCCTCCTGGAACTCCAAATTCGAGCACATGGTCACCTGCGCGATGCTTCCCATAGCGTGGTCGGTTTGTAGGCCACCGGTGATTCGTCTGACGGGCTTGTTAAGCCTAGCCCTTATCGCGGTTGTCGCGCGGGCTCGCTACTCAGGCCTTGGAGACCTCGCCCTCATTCTTGGCGGAGTGGGCGTTCTTCTCACCCTTGCTACTGGGGCATCTATGGTCTGGAAGGCTTGGCGGTTCGTAGCAAGCGCCGGTGCTTTCACATCTGGTTCGGGACGATTGCCCAGGCACATTGTTTCACTATTTGTCATGTGTGACGACCGGAACGATACGGACCGCGATTCGGTTGGGGAGGAGCCCGCAGCATCACCTAGTTCTGCCCTTTCTCCCCCCGAGGTTACGATCTTGTGGCGCGTGACCCTGGGGCCGCATGTGGATGACAACGATCCTCACGCCAGCGGCATCTTAGAGATCGCGACGCCAACGGCATCGGGCCTTGTGGAGCTCGTTCATATCGCACTTCGGGAGCCCTTTAACCCAGACGTCCATACAGTTGCCCATGGTCATGTTTGTGGGCCTACGGACCCACAACGTGGTCCCCTACGGACTTGGCTATTCGCCCGCGCCCTCGCTGCCGAGGGTGTGAGTTCGTATCTTGACGCCAAAGGACAACTGCGCCCCGAGGTGGCAGGCCGAGAGATCGACCTACCGATAAGCGTAAGTTCAGTCGGTGCCACATCCTGCTGAGTGCGTGTCTCCTCTGGCGGGCCTCACGATGACACTCGGATGAACGGTGTGGCCCGTCCGACCCATGCACCGCGTTGACAGGCCGTGGACCCCATGCAACGTGCGGTCCGGAGGAGGGGAGCGGGTCCGCCGACGCCGGGCTGCCCAAAGGAACCGGAGCTTAGGTACGCCCGGCACCGTCACCGGGATCTCCGCCGCAATCTCCAACGCTGCGGCACGATCTCGCGCCGGGCGACGTCGGCGAACCGTGCCGCTTCGGGGTGGGCCTGCTCCTCGACCTTCCGGGGGCTCTGCCGGGCCTCGGGTCCCCACTCGGCTGGGGGCGCGTTCGGGTGTAGGGGTGGGACGTTGCGCAGGTTCGCCCGGATGTAGTCGTCTAGGCGCTCCGCCTCGCCGAGGGTGGCGTCGGTAGCGACGAGCAGGACACGGCCGCGGGCCGCTTCGTACCCACGGAGGCGCTCATCCCACTGTCCCCACAGGTGACGGAGGCGGTCGTCCTCTCGGGTGTCGCGTACCCGGTCGCCGAGCGCGAGCGCGGCCGACTGCAGGCCCGCCCCGGCAGCACACACGGCCAGGAAGGCACTGACGAGGCTGTCGTAGGTGTCGAGGCGGCGGTCCCGGCGGAACTCGAAGGAGCGCACGAAGTAGCCCACCACGACGCCCACGACGAGGGTGGCGGCGGCGGTGATGATCGTCTCGGTGTCCAACCGCCGTCCTCCGCATACTCATGGCAGGCCGTCCCGCACGGCCGTCGTGACCGACCACCCTAGAAGCCGCAGCCGGTGACGTACCGGAGTCGTCCTACTACTGTCAGTTGTCCGGCGACGGGGAGGCGAAGGCGATGGCGGCGACGTGGCAGCGGGCACGGTTGATTCCGACGAGCGGGATCGGCTCCGCGATCGAGGCGGAGCGGCGGGCGACCTCGGCGTTGTTGGCGGTGGTGGAGGCGGTGCGGGCGTTCTCGGTTGAGGTGTTCTCGCCGCTGGGCGCGTCGAAGGCGCAGCGGGCGACGGTCGAGTGCTTCATCGAGGTGCCGTTCGCGGTGGGGAAGTCGACGGTGCGCCCTGACGGGCTCGTGCGGGTCACCTACGGGAACAAGGCGTGGGTGGCGCTGGTCGAGGTGAAGACCGGCGAGAACACCTTGGACACCGACCAGATCAACGCCTACTGGGACATCGCCCGCGAACACGGCTTCGACACGGTCGTGACGATCTCGAACGAGATTTCCCCGGCTCCGGGAGTGCACCCCACTGCGGGGTTGAAGGTTCGTTCCAACTCGAAGGTGTCGGTGCATCACCTGTCGTGGACCGCGGTGTTGGCGACAGCGGTGATGGTGAAGGTCCACCAGGGCGTCGACGACCCTGATCAGGCGTGGATCCTCGGCGAGTTGATCCGCTACCTCGAACACCCCGCGTCGGGGGCGATGGCCTTCGACGACATGGGACCGCACTGGGTCGCAGTCCGCGACGCGGCCCGCGACGACAACCTCCGCAAGAACGACGAGGCCGTTCTCGACGTCGCCGCCCGCTGGGACCAGCTCCTGCGGTTCGCCGCGCTGCGCCTCGGTTCGGAGATCGGCGACGACGTCACCCCGACCCTGTCCCGCGCCGAACGTGACAACCCCACACGGCGCATGACCCACCTCGTCGAGGCCCTGTGCGGCGCGGGGACCCTCGACGGCGGCCTGCGGATCCCCAACACCGTCGGGGACCTTCACCTCGCCGCAGACCTGCGCGCACGGCGCATCTCCGCCGCGGTCGACGTCGACGCCCCCAGCGACAAGGGGGCACGCGGTCGCTGCTCGTGGCTGATCAACCAGCTCGGAGACGTCGACGGCCGCCTCGTCATCGAGGCCTACCCGAAGAACGCCCGCACCCCCCACACCGCGACTCTCGCCGACGCCCGCTACGACAAGGACCTGTTGATCGGCGACGACAAGAAGGAACCGCACCGGTTCCGCCTCGTGTTGACCCGCGAGATGGGTGTCGCCCGCAAGACCGGCAAGAAGACCGCCGGATTCATCGACTCGGTCCTCGACCTCATCACCGACTTCTACGGCACCGTCGTCCAGAACCTCACCCCCTGGACGCCGCCCGCTCCCAGGATCACACGCCCGAAGCCCATCCCCGAACCCGACGCCCGCGCTGACGACGACACCCCCACCGGCACCCCGGACCCCGACGAAGCCCCCGGAGATGTCGCGGAGGCTCCACGGCCGTCTACGAGCAGCTACTGGGACCTCGGGTCACCGTGACCCGTGCGCCAGATCGCGCTGCGCCCGAAGAGGGGCAGTTCGACCCGCCACCCGTGGGCGGACCCGCGTCGGCTGCCTTCGTCACGTGGTTCGTGTTGTCCGCGCTCTCGATCTGGTTGGAGTGTCGGCACGCGGCGGGTGGTGACTGTCTCCCTGCTGCACCGCTCGTGACGCTCCCCGCGGCGGCAGGTTGGGGTTGGGTGGTGTGGCGGTGGTTTCGGAACCGGCCGGTCCGCGGGTTGATGATCGGTGTCGTGGCCTTGACGGTCGTAACCCTCGGATTCGAGGCGTGGGTCGGTGCGACGCAGTTCGACTAGAGGTCTCAGGCCGCGATGAGGCCGCGAGAGGCCGAAAACCAGAGCGAAACGACGACTGCCGATGGTGGTGTTCCCGGGTCGGGGTGAGTCCCTCGACGTTGCGCGGGCTCTGGGCCGAAGAAGCATCGCCCTCACTGCTCGCCGCGGCAGGGCTGCGCTCCTTCTTCAACGTGCTCGGTCCAGCACGGTCCGATGTCAACCCGGCTCTGGGAGCACCACGAGTCGGGGACGAGCACCGTCGAACCGTCAGGCCGGACGAGTTCGAGCCCGTACTCGGCTCTGCAATTCCACTCGATCTCGATGCCGGGCGCGAGGGTCTGCTGTTCGGTCGGACCGTCTCCGAAGCTGTTGTACTCCCGAAGGGAGATGGTGACGTCAGTCTCGTTGACGAATCGAGTACGGCCCGAGCCCGGCAGGTCAGGTAGCCACCACCAGATGAGCACGCCGACGAGTACGACGCAGACTGCGAGAACCGCCACCGTGAACGCCAGCGGCGACCATGGAGGGCGATCGAAGCCGTCATCCCAGGTTCGGGGAGCACGGTTGCGGACCACGCGTCCATTGTGGCTGCTTGGTGCACGCCTCCGCGAGGGGCGGAGCGGCAGGTAGCTGGCTGCTGGTCACAGGTTGGTCACAGACGCGTGATCACGCGGTGCGACGGGATGTCACGGTTGCCGCCCGATGGGGGCCTCTGACCTGCGAGTTTGCCGACACGGGTACACGCTGCGATACGGGCTGATCTGGGATCGGACGGACTTCTAATCCTCACGCGCGGGATGGAACTGACGAGGCTCACCGAGAGGGTGGTGAAGCAGCTCCCAACGTGAGTCGGATTGTGCCGTTCGCCAGAGCCGGTAGGTGCACTTTGCGTCGTAGTAGTCCAGCATCACCCAGAGGACGTCAACCGAGTCGGGCAGCCTCGGAGGCGGTGTCTGAGAAGGGTCTGCACTGACGCTTCGTCCCGGCCACACGACGAGGTGTGTCTCCCGGGGTCGGGCCTCGCGGAGCTTCTCGGCATTCTCGTTGAGCGCAGCTCTCAACGGCACGTGGAAGCCGCCGACCGTGCCAGTCTGGGAGATCGGAGGCTCGACGGTTATGCCCGGCTGGTCGAAGCGAAGCGCGAGTTCGAGGCCGAGGTCGAGCGCATCGGATAGAAGCGACAGGCTTGTCGCATCCAGATCTGTGGGTGCCTCCCGAGTTGAGAACAGCGCCGGTGCATCACGGCTCGACTGACTTCGGAGGAAGTCCTCCAATGGTCTGCCTAGGGCTGCGAGGTCGGAGCCCTGCCGGATCCCGATGTGCCAGCCCTCGAACGCGTTGCGACGAGCTTTCTCGTCGAGTGCGCTTCCGAACTTCCTCAGCTCGGCGGCGAAGGCTGCCGCCGCTGGCAGCGTTAGCGAAGTGACCTCCAACGCGACCGGTTGATCCGTCGACTCATAGGTGAAGTCGACACGCAACGCGTCGGGCGTCGCGGCATCGCACCGGGTTCGCGGACCAAGCAATCGACCGTCGACGTGTTCGAGGGTCAGCTCGATGTACCCGGCAACCTGTTCCTCGGTCTCTCGTGCGGATGGTCCCGGCAGGAACTTGAAGAACTGATCATCTCGTGACGCGGCATCGGTCACAACCTTTCTCCTCGCTCCCTTGCAGCCCGCACCTCGGAGGGTCGGCCCTGGTCCGCGTCTGGTCCGCGACTCACGCCAGATCGGGGGAGATCTGGTGAGGCGGCGTGAGATTCGCCGTGCAGCGAAAATCGCCTCTGACCTGCGACAACGCTGCCCTCTCAATGGAGCGGGTGACCGGAATCGAACCGGCATCATCAGCTTGGAAGGCTGAGGTTCTGGCCGTTGAACTACACCCGCAGAACCCACAACGTTACCCAGACAAGACCCGAGCCGGAACAGCCCGGGGCACAGCGCGACCCAGCCCGTACACTCATGGGCCGATGAAGACTTCCGTCGAGCCCCTCGAGGGCAACAAGGTCAAGCTCAGCATCGGCATCGACGACGACGAGTTCGAAACAGCTCTCAACGATGCCTACCGGAAGATCGCGCGGGAGGTGAGACTCCCCGGGTTCCGCCCCGGCAAGGCCCCGCGTCGCGTGCTCGAGGCCAGGATGGGCAGCGGCTACGCGCGCTCCCAGGCGCTGCAGGACGCCATTCCCGACGCCTACGCCCGGGCCATCCGTGAACACGACGTGGACGCGATCGCCCCGCCCGAGATCGACATCACCGAGGGCGCCGAAGAGGGCCCGATCGTCTTCGACGCCGTCGTGGAGATCCGGCCCGAGATCCTCGTGGCCGGCTACAACGGGCTGCGCGTCGAGATCGACTCGCCCGTCCCCACCGACGAAGAGGTGGAGCAGGCCGTCGAACGCCTCCGCGCGCAGCATTCGGAGCTCGCACCGGTCGACCGTCCCGCGATGAACGGCGACCACGTGACCGTCGACATCGCCGGCACCATCGACGGCGAAGAGGTCGACGGCCTCACCGCCGACGACTACGCCTACGAGATCACCGAAGACGGGGCAATCCCCGAAATCGACAAGAACCTGCGCGGCGCCAAGCCCGGCGACATCTTCGAGTTCACCGCGGCCCACCCCGACGAGAACGTCGACGACGAGATCGACTTCCGCATCCTCGTCAAAGAGGTGCAGGAGCGGGTCCTCCCCGACGCCGACGACGAGTTCGTCGCCGGCTTCACCGAGTTCGCGACCATCGAGGACTTCCGTGCGTCCACCCGCCGTGACCTGCGGGCTCAGAAGGTCGCCGGTGCCGAGGATCAGCTGCGCGGCAAGGTCGCCGAGGCGCTGGCCCAGCTCGTGCCCGAGGAGCCGCCCAAGGCCATGGTCGACGCCGAGATCCAGAACCGCATCCAGGACCTCGCCATGCGCCTGCGCTCCGCCGGGATGGAGATGGAGCAGTACTTCCAGATGACGGGTCAGGACCCTCAGAAGATGGTCGAGGACATGCGAGAGGGGGCCACCACAGCGGTGAAGGTGGACCTCGCCCTGCGCGCGGTCGCCCTCGCCGAGGGGATCGAGGTCGGTGACGAAGAGATCGACGCCGAGATCGCCAAGCTCGCCGAGCAGTTCGGCCAGCCTGCCGATGCCGTCCGTGAAGCCCTCGAGGAGGGCGACCGCCTCGGCGACATCCGCATCGACGTCCGCAAGCGGCTCGCCCTCGACATGCTCGTCGAGTCGAGCGAGATCGTGGACCACGAGGGTCAGCCCATCGACCGTGCCGACCTCGTCCCCGACGAGGACGAAGACGACGCGGACGAAACAGGGGAACACGACGAGGCCTCGGCGGTGTTGGACGACGGTGACACCGACGACACCATCGATACTGACGACGAAGACGACGCCGACGACGAATCATCCGCCTCTGGCGGCGAGGACAAGGAGCAAGCGTGACGCAGGCCTGGAACTACCTCGTTCCCACGGTCGTCGAGCAGACGAACCGCGGCGAGCGGGCCTTCGATCTCTACTCGCGGCTGCTGAAGGAGAACATCATCTTCCTCGGCACGCCCATCGACGACACCATCGCCAACCTCATCTCGGCGCAGTTCCTGCACCTCGAGTCCGAGAACCCCGACAAGGACATCTCGCTTTACATCAACTCGCCGGGCGGCGACATCAACGCGCTGTTCGCCATCTACGACACGATGCAGTACATCAAGCCCGACATCGTCACGTTGTGCTTCGGCCAGGCCGCGTCGGCCGCAGCGGTGCTGCTCGCGGCGGGTACACCGGGCAAGCGTCTCGCTCTGCCACACTCACGTGTGCTGATCCACCAGCCCTACGCCGGGGCCCAGGGTCAGGTGTCGGACCTCGAGATCGCATCCAGGGAGATCCAGCGGTTGAAGAAGCAACTCGAAGAGCTCCTCTCCCACCACACGGGCCAACCCCTGGAGCGCATCGAAAAGGACACCGACCGCGACTACGTCATGACAGCGGCGGAGGCCAAGGAGTACGGCATCATCGACGAGGTCATCAGCACCCGCGATTCCGCCGACACCTCCGGCCCCATTTCCGCGGTCAGCTGAACCGGACGACACGGGGGAGACGGACCTGACATGGCCAAGTTCGGCGACAGCGGAGAACTGCTGAAGTGTTCCTTCTGCGGGAAGTCGCAGAAACAGGTCAAGAAGCTCATCGCCGGCCCCGGCGTCTACATCTGCGACGAGTGCATCGATCTCTGCAACGAGATCATCGAAGAGGAACTCACCGAGACCGCCGACCTCGGCCTCGGTGAGCTACCCAAGCCGGCGGAGATCTTCGAGTTCCTGAACGACTACATCATCGGTCAGGACCAGGCCAAGCGGATCATGTCCGTCGCGGTCTACAACCACTACAAGCGCATCCAGCTCGGCACCAACGACAACGAGGTCGAGCTGTCGAAGTCGAACATCCTGCTCATCGGCCCCACCGGCTGTGGCAAGACGCTCATGGCCCAGACCCTGGCCCGGATGCTCAACGTGCCCTTCGCCATCGCGGATGCCACCGCACTGACCGAGGCCGGCTACGTCGGCGAGGACGTCGAGAACATCCTCCTCAAGTTGATCCAGGCCGCCGACTACGACGTCAAGCGGGCCGAGACCGGGATCATCTACATCGACGAGATCGACAAGATCGCCCGCAAGAGCGAGAACCCGTCCATCACCCGTGACGTCTCCGGTGAGGGCGTCCAGCAGGCGCTGCTCAAGATCCTCGAGGGGACCACCGCCGCCGTGCCGCCCCAGGGCGGACGCAAGCACCCCCACCAGGAATTCATCCAGATCGACACCACGAACATCCTGTTCGTGTGCGGCGGCGCCTTCGCCGGGATCGACCGGATCATCGAGAACCGGATCGGGCGCAAGGGCGTCGGTTTCGGCGCCGACGTGCGCCGCCAGGACGACAAGGACCTCGGCGAGCTCTACACCCAGCTGCGGCCCGAAGACCTCATGGGATTCGGCCTCATTCCCGAGTTCATCGGCCGTCTCCCGGTCATCGGCGCCGTGTCCAACCTGGACCAGGAGGCGCTGGTGCGGATCCTCACGGAGCCCAAGAACGCCCTCGTGCGCCAGTACGAACGGTTCTTCAGCTTCGAGGACGTCGAGTTGTCCTTCACCGACGACGCGCTCGAGGCGGTCGCCGATCTCGCCCTGGTCCGTTCGACTGGTGCACGTGGCCTCCGGGCGATCCTCGAAGAGGTCCTCCTGAACGTCATGTACGAGTTGCCGTCCCGCACGGATGTGGGACAGTGCATCATCGACGCCGACGTCGTCCGGGAGAACGCGAACCCGACTCTCGTCCCACGCGACGAGACCGAGCAGCGCGACCGCCCCAGCCGCGCCGCGTCCTGACCCCGCCGCCCCGGTGCCACCACTCGATCACGCGCTCGCGTGGCTCGACACCCACATCAACCTCGAGGCCACGGCCGGGAAGGTCGAAGGGCTGAGCCTCGAGCGGATGCGTCGCCTCGTCGAACTCCTCGGCGACCCCCAGGGCGACTACCGCGTCGTGCACGTGACCGGCACGAACGGCAAGGGCTCCACCTCTCACCTCATCACGCGCCTGCTGACCGCCTCGGGCCTACGGGTCGGCACATACGCCAGTCCCCACCTCGAACACGTCAGCGAGCGGATCCGGGTGGACGGTGAGGCGATCGACCACGACGTCCTGGCCGACACCCTCGACCACCTCCGTGTCGTCGAGGCGCACCTCTCCGACACGCCGTCGTGGTTCGAGCTGTTGACGGCCGCCGCGCTGCGTTACTTCGCCGACGCGGCTGTCGACGTCGCCGTCGTGGAGGTCGGCAAGCTCGGCCGCTACGACGCGACCAACGTCGTGCACGCCGACGTCGCAGTGTGCACCAACATCGCCCGCGACCACACGGACGGCGCCCCCGGGTGGCGGCGGGCCATCGCCTGGGAGAAGTCCGGGATCGTCGAACCCGACAGCATCGTCGTGCTGGGTGACACCAACCCCGAGGTGGTGGAGGTGTTCGCCGACACCGAACACGCCGAGCTCCTGTTGCGGGGCCGGGACTGGGGCTGTGACCGCAACGAGTTGGCCGTCGGCGGTCGGCTGGTGGACATCCGCACGCCCCTGGGAGCGATCGACGAGGTCTTCGTCTCGATGCACGGCGCCTGGCAGGGCGACAACGCCGCGGCGGCGCTCGTCGCGGCCGAGGCACTACTCGGCGCCCTCCCCGGCGAGGACCTCGTCACCGAGGCGTTCGGTGGCGCGAATCTGCACGGTCGATTCGAGGTCGTCGGACACGAGCCGCTCGTCGTCATCGACGCAGCCCACAACCCCGACGGCGCAGCGGCCGCGGCCGAGACGCTCGCAACCGACTTCTCCGCGACGGGACGGACCACGCTCGTCGTCGGGATGACCACCGAGCGCGATCCGGTCGCCATGCTCGAATCGCTGGGGGCGTCATCGGCCGAACTCGTGATTGCCACCACGGCGCCGTCGCCCCGCGGTCTGGCGGCGACAGAGATCGCGAAGGCTGCGGCCGACGGTGTCGACGTCGAGGTGATCGCCTCGGTCCCGGAGGCCGTGGACCGGGCGCTCGCACTGAGCGGACCGGGAGATGTCGTGTTCATCGCTGGCTCCATGTACGTGGCCGGCGCGGCGCGGATGTCCCTGCGGGGCGTCGTGGACGCCCTGAGCGCCGACTGAGCTTCGTGGCGGGCTGCCACGGGCGCCGAAACAGGTCCGACGGTGTCGTCGCCGGCAGCGGGTCGGGGTAGGGTTCCGCCCCGATGAACAGGACCCTCGTACTCGCAAAGCCCGACGCCGTCGAACGTGGCCTCGTCGGAGAAATCACCGCCCGCTTCGAATCGAAGGGGCTGCGGATCGTCGCCATGCGCATGGTCACGATTGACGCGGACCTCGCCTCGCGGCACTACGAGGAGCACGTCGGCAAGGGCTTCTACGACGACCTCGTCGAGTTCATCGGCCGGAGCCCGTCGGTGGCGATGGTCCTACAGGGACCTGATGACACCTGGGAGATCGTGCGGACGCTGATGGGTCCGACGAACCCCGCGACGGCACCTCCGGGGACCATCCGCGGCGACTTCGGCACCGTGATGACCGAGAACCTCGTCCACGGCAGCGACGGCCCGGAGTCCGCCGCCCGTGAGATCCGACTCTTTTTCCCCGACCTCGTCTGAGGCCCGGGACCGCCTGTCGCCGCCCCGCAGTAGCGCTCGACAGCGCACCCGGCGCGTGGACCATTGCGAATCCGTGACGATGCGGGTCTACACTCGCGCGGATATCGGAGGAGGGGCCGTGCGCGCACGGGAAACCTCTGCACCTCCGGTCCGGGCGTAGCGGACGCCGAATCGACCCTCCGACAGTGTGGGGAGAGCGAGACGACATGGCGAGCCTATTGCGCAACATGGGTTCCTTCATGGGCCGCGACATGGCCGTGGACCTAGGGACCGCCAACACGCTCGTGTACGTCCGGGGGGAGGGCATCGTTCTCGACGAGCCGTCCGTGGTCGCCGTGAACGTCCGTGACGGGCGTCCGCTGGCAGTCGGCGTCGAAGCCAAGCGGATGATCGGCCGGACCCCGGATCACATCCGTGCCATCCGTCCGCTCAAGGACGGTGTCATCGCAGACTTCGACGTCTGCGAGAAGATGCTGCGGTACTTCATCCAGAAGGTCCACCACAGCCGTTTCGCCAAGCCCCGCATGGTGATCTGCGTGCCGTCGGGAATCACCGGCGTCGAACAGCGTGCCGTGCAGGAGGCCGCCGAGTACGCGGGCGCCCGCAAGCCGGCCTACATCATCGAAGAGCCCATGGCCGCCGCCATCGGGGCGGGCCTGCCCGTCCAGGAGCCCTCGGGCAACATGATCGTCGACATCGGTGGTGGTACGACCGAGGTCGCCGTCATCTCCCTCGGCGGGGTGGTCGCCAGCCAGTCCGTGCGTGTCGGCGGCGACGAACTCGACGACGCCATCGTCCAGTTCATCAAGAAGGAGTACAGCCTCGCCCTCGGTGAGCGCACCGCGGAGGAGGTCAAGTTGGCGTTGGCTTCCGCGTGGGAACTCGAAGAGGAGCTCTACGCCGAGCTCCGCGGTCGTGACCTCGTCTCGGGGCTCCCGAAGACGATCGTGACCTCGACCACCGAGATCCGCGAAGCCATCGAGGAACCGGTCGCTGCCATAGTGGACGCCGTGAAGGTGACCCTCGACAAGACGCCGCCCGAGCTCGCCGCCGACATCATGGAGCGCGGCATCTGCCTCGCGGGCGGCGGAGCTCTGCTCACCGGCCTCCCCCAACGCCTCGAGCACGAGACCGGTATGCCCATCATCGTCGCGCCCGACCCCCTGTACGCCGTGGCACTCGGTTCGGGTCAGTCCCTCGAAGAGTTCGAGGCGCTGCGTGGCGTCCTGTTCTCTGACGGGGACAGCTAGCCCGCAGGCCGGCGATGGCCGTCGCCAACCGCACGGGGCGTTCCCGCGCCACCATCGTCCTTCTGATCATCACGTCGATCTTCCTGTTGACGCTGGACTTCCGGGACTTCGGGCCGCTCGAGAGTGCCCAGTCGTCGATCCGCAGCGTCTTCTCGCCGGTCCAGGACGCGGCAGACGGTGTCTTCTCGCCCGTGGGCGACGCGTGGAGTTCCATCACCGAGTACGACGACCTGGCATCCGAGAACGAGAGACTCCGCCTCGAGCTCGAGGCGCTGCAGGGCCAGGCGCTCGCCGACGAGTCCGCCTCGGCGCGCCTCACCGAGGCGCTCGCGCAGCTCGAGATCGAGTACGTGGCCGACATCCCGAAGGTCACCGCCCAGGTGGTCGGCTCGGTGACCAACTTCGACGACTTCACGATCGTCCTCGACAAGGGTTCCGACAGCGGCATCGCGGTCGGGATGCCGGCGGTGACCGACCTCGGCCTCGTCGGCAGGGTCAGCGAGGTCGACGGTGACCAGGCCCGCATCCAGCTGATCACCGAGCCGGACTTCCAACTCGGCATCAGGGTCGTCGGCATCGACGACGTCGCGCTCGCGCGTGGCACCGGCGAGAACCAGCCGTTGTTGATCACCGAGGGTCTCGAGGCGGCCGAGGAGGTCGTGGTCGGCGACCTCGTCGAGACGTCCGGGCTGGAGCGTTCCGTGTACCCCGCGGGTGTGCCCGTCGGCATCGTCAGCGATGTCACGGTGGACGAGGGAACCCTCGAGCGGATCATCTCGGTCCTGCCCACCGCCGACGTGGAGAACCTTTCCCTGGTCTCGATCCTCCTCTACGAGACCGAGTGACGTGAACATCCACGTGCATCCCCTCGTCGTGCTCCGGGCGGCGCTCGTCATCTTCACGGTGGCCATCGTGCACACCGAACTGTTCGTCGAGCTGCGGGTCTTCGACGTCGCGCCGGACCCGTTCGTGCTCATCGCTGTCGCTGCCGGGCTGACGGCGGGCCCGGACCGGGGTGCCGCCATGGGGTTCGCCGCCGGGCTGACCTTCGACCTGTTCCTCCCCACCCCCTTCGGGCTGAGCGCCCTCGTCTACTGCATCACGGGCTACCTCGTGGGCCAGGTCGAGAACACCCTCGTGCGGCCCGCGTGGTGGATCTCCGGTGTGTTCGCAGCCGGGGGAACGGCGTTCGGTGTCACCGGCTACGTCCTGGTGGGCGAACTGCTCGGCCAGAAGCACCTACTGTCGGATCTCCCTGACGTTCTCGGCGTCACGGTCCTGTACAACGCGGTCCTCGCACCGTTGGTCGTGAGGGTCATTGCGTGGGTCTGGCGGGCCGCCGAGGACGCACCGCGCCCACTGCGGGTCGATCGGGTGCTGAACTGATCAGTCGACGATGCGACCCTTCCCCGGCCCCCACGCGCCCACGTGAACAGTGACACGCCGACCGCCCGGATCACGCTCCTCGGCGTGGTCGCGCTCGGGCTCTTCGGCGCGCTCTTCGCACGGTTGTGGTTCCTGCAGGTCCTGACCGAACAGGAGTTCCAGCTCCAGGCGACCGCCAACTCGGTCCGCACCGTCTTCGAGCCCGCGCCCCGGGGGCGCATTCTCGACTCACAGGGACGCGTGCTCGTCGGCAACCGGGAGGTGAACGTCGTCGTGATGGACGGCCTGGTGCTCACGGAGGGCTTCTCGGACACCGACCGGGCGGCCTTCTCGCTGCGCCTCGCGACGGAACTGTCGGCCACCGGGAGCCTCACGAAGGCCGCCGAGATCGCAGAACGCCTCGATGTCGCCGAGGTGCGCCCCTTCGACGAGATCGTCCTCGCAACCGACGTCGACGAACTCCTGACCGTGTTCCTCGCCGAACGGCCTGAGCAGTTCCCCGGCGTCTCGCTCGTGCGCCGCACCGTCCGTGAGTACCCCTACGGGAGCACCGCGGCCCACGTCCTGGGCTACGTCGGACCGATCACCGAGGAGGAGTACCTCGCCCGCGCGGACCGCGACGGCGGCTACCGCCTCGACGACGAGATCGGCAAGGCCGGCGTCGAGGCGGCCTTCGAGGAGTTCCTCCGGGGCACGCCCGGCCAGCGTCGTATCGAGGTCGATGCGCGTGGCGACGTCATCCGCGAGGTCGCCGAGGCGTACGTGCCCCCCCGACCGGGGAACGACGTGGTCCTGTCCATCGACATCGACCTGCAGGCTCTCGTGGAGGACGAGCTGGCCTCGACCCTCGCGGCGCGCCGGCTCGAACAGGATCAGAGCTACGAGATCGGGTTCCGCACGCTCGCCGCGCCCGCCGGCGCCGCGGTGGTGCTCGACCCCTCCAACGGCGACATCCTGGCCATGGCGTCGTACCCCACCTTCGATCCCGCCGAGTTCGTCGGCGGTATCAGTCAGGACGCCTTCGACGAACTCAACGACCCCGACAACGACTTCCCGCTCAACAACCGGGCCATCCAGGGCACCTACGCCGCGGCCTCCACGTTCAAGCTCATCACCTCCTACGCGGCGATCGACACGGGCCTGCTGGGCCCCCGGGGCTTCCTCGACGTGAACCAGTTCACACCCGACCCCGGCTTCTACACGCTGGACAGCTGCCAGGGTGAGGAGTCCCAGTGCACCTTCACCAACGCCGGTGAGGCGCCCAGCGGCGACGTGGACCTGAGACTCGCGCTGGCCGTCTCGAGCGACGTCTACTACTACCGGCTCGCCGAGCAGTTCTCGATCCGCTCCGGCTATCAGGACGAGGACATCGCCGAGGCGGCCCGGGCGTTCGGGTACGGCGCCCGTACCGGCGTGGCGCTGCCGTTCGAGTCGCCCGGACTGATCCTCGATCCGGAGTCGTTCGAGCAGCGCAGCCTGGAGAACCCCGACGCGTTCCCGCGTTCGCAGTGGCTTACAGGTGACACGATCAACCTCTCGATCGGACAGGGCGACGTGCGGGTCACGCCTCTGCAGCTGGTCAACTCCTATGCGGCCCTGGCGAACGGGGGCACGCTCTACTCGCCGAACATCGCCGTGGCGGTCGTGGACCCTCTGAGCTCCGAGGAGGTCCGCAGCTACGGACCGCGGGTGCTCGGCGAGCTGTGGATGCCCGACGAGATCCGCGATCCGATCGTCGAGGGACTCGTCGGTGCCGTGCAGTTCAACGAGGGGACCGGGGCCTTCCGGAAGGGAACGGCCTTCGATGTCTTCGAGGGATTCCCGTTCGCGTCGTTCTCCGTGGCCGGCAAGACCGGAACCGCCGAGGTTCCGCCACTCGCCGACTTCTCGCTGTTCGCAGCGTTCGGGCCGGTGGAGGACGCCCGGTACGCGATGGCGGTCGTGATGGAGGAGTCCGGATTCGGCTCGGAGGCCGCCGCACCCATGACGCGCAACGTGTTCGAGGCCATCGCGACGGACTCGATCCCCGAGGCGCTCACCCTCGCCGAACGGGCGCGCCTGCGGGCCGAGGCGCTCGCCGCGGCGAACGCTCCGGACCAACCGGATGCCGCTGCCGCGGAGGGAAGTTCCTGATGGCGGTCGCGACCTCGAACCGACGTGAGTACCGCCGCCTCAACCCGCGCACCGACCCGCTCGCTCCGTGGTGGCACGTCGACATCGTCGTCGTGCTCGCCGCGATGGCCATCGCCGCGCTCGGCATCGCGGTGATCTATTCCGCCACCCGCGGTGCGGACCCGGAGAGCTTCGACACGTTCTTCCTCCAGCGTCAGACGCTGTTCGTCGTGCTGGGTGTGGGGTTGATGGTGGGTGCGGCGGCGTTCGACTACCGCCACCTGAGGCCACTCGCGCCCGTCGTCTACGGCGGGTCGGTCCTGTTGCTGCTCGCGGTGCTCTCGCCACTGGGGGTCGAGCGGAACCAGGCTCAGTCGTGGTTCGAGTTCGGGTCTCTGCAGCTCCAGCCCTCGGAGTTCGCCAAGCTCGGCCTGATCATCGGTCTCGCCGCATTCCTGTCGCGCTACGGCGGCCGACTCACCTTCGGACAGACCCTCGGGGCCCTGGGCCTCGCGGGCGTTCCGCTGATGCTGATCCTGGGCCAGCCCGACGTCGGCACGGTCCTCGTGATGTCGTCGATCACCGCGGGGATGCTGATCGTCGCCGGAATCCGCATCCGCGACCTGCTGCTGTTGACCACCACCGGCGCGCTCGGCGTGGCGAGCCTGCTCGGCTCGTCGCTGCTCGCGGAGTACCAGCGGGACCGCCTGCTGGTGTTCATCGACCCCGACGGGGCGTCCGAGGCGGCCCGCTACAACCTCGAGCAGGCCCAGATCGCCATCGGCAACGGCGGTCTGTGGGGGCAGGGCTACGGGCAGGGCAGCCAGACCCGGGGCGGTCTGGTACCCGAGCAACAGACGGACTTCATCTTCACCGTGGTCGGTGAGGAACTCGGCTTCGTCGGTGCGGCGGTGCTACTCGGACTGTTCGCTCTGCTGCTGTGGCGGCTCTACCGCACCGCTCGGATCGCGGGCGACCTGTTCGGTTCGCTGCTCGCCGTCGGCGTCTTCACCATGGTGTTGTTCCAGCTGTTCCAGGCGGCGGGGATGACCATGGGCATCATGCCCGTCACGGGTATCCCGTTGCCGCTGGTGTCCTACGGCGGATCCTCCGCCCTCACGACGCTCCTGTCGATCGGCATCGTGGTGAGCGTCCACATGCGCCGGTACGGGGTCGCCGCCACCCATTGAGTGACCCCACGGGGAGGGATCGCGTCCGGCGAGCCCGCAGCGGGTACCATCACCCTCGTAATGAGCTCGCTCTGGCCCCAGCTGGAGCCGTTGCTCAGCGAAGTCGAGAAACCCGCCCGCTACATCGGGTGCGAGGACGGGGCGCAACGGCCACCCCACGACCCAGACTCGGTCGCATGGCTGCTCTGCTACCCCGACACCTACGAGATCGGCTTGCCGAACCAAGGGCTCCAGATCCTCTACGAAATCCTGAACGAACGCTCCGACGCAGAGGCGGAGCGCTCCTACGCGCCCTGGACCGACCTCGAAGCCCAGCTGCGCAGCCGCCGGATGCCGCTGTTCTCGGTCGACACCCACCGGCCCGCCTCCGAGTTCGACGTGGTCGCCTTCAACCTCTCCGCGGAACTCGTCTACACGAACGTCCTGAATCTCGTCGATCTGTCGGGAGCACCGGTGCGCTCGGCCGACCGCACCGAGGCACACCCGCTGATCGCCGCGGGTGGGCACTGCACCTACAACCCCGAGCCCCTGGCCGATTTCGTCGACTTCTTCGTCATCGGTGACGGCGAGGAGGTCGTCGGGGACATCACCGACGTCCTGCACCGCTGGAAGCGCGACGGCCGCCCCCGGGGATCCCGTCACGCCGTTCTGCGTGAACTCGCATCGGTGCCGGGCGTCTACGTCCCGTCGATGTACGAGGTCACCTACGACGGCGCAGACCTCGTCTCGGTCGAGCCCCGCTACAGCGACGTGCCCGCCACGGTCGAGAAGCGCACCGTGGCCGATCTCGCCGAGTGGCCCTACCCGCGCAACCAGCTCGTCCCGCTCACCGAGGTCGTCCACGACCGGCTGAACGTGGAGGTCTTCCGTGGGTGTACCCGGGGTTGCCGCTTCTGTCAGGCGGGCATGATCACCCGACCGGTGCGCGAGCGTCCCTCCGATCAGGTCCGCCAGATGATCAGCGACGGGCTCCGCCGTACCGGTTACGACGAGGTCGCCCTGACCTCGCTGTCGACGGCCGACTACTCCGGGATCGGCGACGTGGTCGCCTCCACGGTGGACGACCCGTCGATGTGTGGCCGGGTGTCCGTGTCGCTTCCCAGCCTGCGCGTCGACGCCTTCACCGTCGGCATCGCCACCGAGATCCAACGGGCGCGCCGCACCGGTCTCACCTTCGCGCCCGAGGCGGGTTCGTGGCGCCTGCGTCAGGTCATCAACAAGTTGATCACGGCGGAGGACCTCTACGCCGCCGTCGAGTCGGCCTACAGCCAGGGCTGGCGGCGCATGAAGCTCTACTTCCTCACCGGGCTGCCCACCGAGACCGACGAGGACACCGCGGCCATCGCCGAACTCGGCCGCAACTGCGTCGAGATCGGCCGCCGCTACAACAACGGGGCATCGGTGACGGTGTCGGTCGGGGGATTCGTCCCCAAGCCGTTCACCCCGTTCCAGTGGTTCGGTCAGAACACGGTGACCGAACTGAACCGCAAGATCTCGCTGCTGCGCGACGACCTCCGGCGTGACCGCAGCGTGCGCCTCAAGTGGCACGATCCGGCCGCCACTCTCGCCGAGGGAATCATGTCGCGCGGCGACCGCCGCCTCGGTCCCGTCATCGAAGACGTATGGCGCGCCGGCGGAACGTTCCAGGAGTGGTCCGAGCACTTCGACCTCGGACGCTGGACCGAGTCCATGGCCCGGCACGGACTCGACCCGGACTGGTACGCCCACCGCCACCGCACCCTCGACGAGGTCCTTCCCTGGGATCACATCTCCGCAGGTCTGCACAAGGACTTCCTCTGGCAGGACTGGCGCGACGCCCTCGAGGGCCTCGGCCTCGAGGACTGCCGCTGGACGCCGTGCTACGACTGCGGCGCCTGCACCGGCTACGGCATCGAACACATCGTCGCCTCGGCGACGCCGCCGGCCGGCGGAAGCCAGGGAACGGGCCAGGACCTCAGTACGGGACACGAGGTGCGCGTTTCGCTCGGAGTCCGGCCGTGACCAACGCCGACACGCCCGCCGGGCGCATCCGGATCGCGTACTCCAAGACGGGCAAGATCCGCTTCACCAGCCACCGTGACCTCGCCCGGATCTGGGAACGGGCCCTACGCCGAGCAGAGGTCCCCGTGAGTTACAGCCAGGGTTTCTCGCCGCGGCCGCGCCTGTCGTTCGGCCTCGCACTGCCCACCAGCTTCGAGTCGGCGTCGGAGTACCTCGACGTCGACGTGGACGCCGACTTCGAGGATCCGGCGGAGATCGTCGACACGGCGGCGCTGTCGCAGTGCCTTCCCGTCGGGATGGACACCATCGCGGTGTGGGAGATCCCACGGTCGTCGATGTCGCTGCAGGAAGCCGTCACCAGTTGCACGTGGTTCGTCGAGATCGACGCCGCGTCCAGCGAGGTCCCCACGGGCCCCGCGGACATGGACGCACTCCGCACGGAGATCCTCGACGCGGACACGATCGAGATCACACGAAAGAGAAAGGGGCGCGACGTCATCGACGACGTCCGCCCGATGGTGGGTGACATCGTTTCGGGAGAGCCCGGCGAGACCGGGCCCACCCTCGTCACCGAACTAGGAACGAAGCCCCGGGCATTGCGGCCCACGGACCTGCTCGCCGGTGTGCGGCCGGGACTCGTGGTGCGCAGGGTCCGAAGGTTGCACCAGTGGATCAACGTCGACGGCGAGCGGGTCGAACCTCTCGACAGCGCCCCCGTCGCAGCGCGTGGGCAGTCCCACGCGCCACAAACGACGCGCGGAGAGCTCTGCGCGACATGAGAAGGGAACTTTCAGATGGCCGACTCGCCGGTTTCGGATCGTCCAGATCCGGCGAAGAACACAGGATCGTCGACGGCTGACGCCGGCCGACGCTCCGACTCCGGCGGCACCAACGGTGCCGCCGACACACCGCCGAAGCCCAAGATCGGCGACACCCGCCCCGCTCCACCGAGTGCGGATGGCGCAGGCGATTCCCGTCGAGACGGCGACGCCGACCGGTCCCGCTCCGGCGACTCGCGTCGCCGGTCCGGCCGGTCCCGCAGCAGGGGAGGCTCCGGGGGAGGCGGCGACCGCTCCTCGTCAGGGGACGGTCAACGCTCGCAGCGACAGACCAACTCCGGTGGAGGTTCCGACTCGGGATCCGGCGGTGGCTCCGGCTCAGGCGGTGGCCGACGACGACGCCGACGCGGTGGCCGTGGTCGGCGCCGCTCCGGCGGTGGATCCGGCGGTGGCGGACGAAAGCCGGTGGAGGCGCTCACGGGCGACCCGGTGGAACTCGACGAGGAGACCATGGCGGCGCGCCGCGGGCGCGAGCGCAAGGGAAAGCCCGTGGGCCGCTACCTCATGGCCGTCCACGTCCAACCAGAGGCGACGCACATAGCGATCCTCGAGGGTCGCCGTCTGATCGAGTACTACGTCAGCCGCCCGGCCGACGACGTCTCGGAGATCCACGGCAACATCTACCTGGGCAAGGTGCAGAACGTCCTGCCCGGGATGGAAGCCGCTTTCATCGACATCGGTACCCCGAAGAACGCGGTGCTGTACCGCGGCGACGTCACCTATGACGCCGACGACTTCGAGAAGAAGTCCACGCCGAAGATCGAGCAGATCCTCAAGCCCCGGCAGTCGATCCTGTGCCAGGTGACCAAGAACCCGATCGCCCACAAGGGCGCCCGTCTCACCCAGGAGGTGTCGCTGCCGGGTCGCTTCGTCGTGCTGGTCCCCAACAGCTCCACCTACGGGATCTCCAAGCGGCTGCCCGACAAGGAACGCAAGCGGCTCCGCAAGATCCTCGACGGCGCCAAGCCCAAACAGCACGGCGTCATCGTCCGCACGGCCGCCGAGGGCATCACCGCCCCCGAGATCGAGGCCGACGTGAAGCGACTGCTGTCGCAGTGGGACGAGATCGAGAAGCTGGCGAAGTCATCGGGTGCCCCGTCGCTGCTCTATCGGGAGCCGGAGATGTCGGTGCGGGTGATCCGCGAGGAGTTCACCAAGGACTACCGGTCGATCGTCATCGACGACCGCACGTTGTTCGGTCAGATCGACGACTACGTCTCGTCGATCACCCCCGCGCTCGCCGAACGCGTCGAGTACTTCGACGTGGGGGAGGAGGCCATCGACCTCTTCGAGCGCTACCACGTTCACGAACAGCTCCACAAGGCCCTCGACTCGAAGGTGTGGCTGCCCTCGGGCGGCTCGCTGGTCATCGAGCACACAGAGGCACTGACGGTCATCGACGTGAACACAGGCAAGAACGTCGGCAAGTAGAGCCTCGAGGAGACCGTCTACCAGAACAACCTGGAGGCCGCCAACGAGGTGGCCCGCCAGCTGCGCCTGCGTGACATCGGCGGCATCATCGTCATCGACTTCGTCGACATGGAGTCCAAGAGCAACCGGGCGAAGGTGATCAAGGAGTTCCGCGAGGCCCTCTCGCACGACAAGACGCGCACGCAGGTCTTCGACATCTCCGACCTCGGGCTCGTGGAGATGACCCGCAAGCGCATCGGCGAGGGACTCATCGAGTCCTTCTCCCGGACGTGTCCGGTCTGCGAGGGACGTGGCTACGGTCTCGACGAGGCCCTCACCGAGGGCATCTGACCCCCCATGACGTCCCGTAGAACCCGTGGGTCCGTGAGGTTGGTCACCGCCCCCCCGACTTGTAGCGTGGTGAAGCCATGTATGCCGTGATCTCATCAGGTGGAAAGCAGTACCGCGTCGCCGAGGGCGAGACGGTCGACGTCGAACTTCTCGGCGTCGACGTCGGCTCGACGGTGGAACTGTCGCCGGTTCTGCTCGTCGACGACGACACCGTGCTCGCCACCCCGGACCAACTCGCCGGCTCGTCGGTCACCGCCACCGTGCTCGACGAGGTGCGGGGCCCGAAGATCAACGGCTTCACGTACAAGAACAAGTCGAACCAGCGCCGTCGGTGGGGTCACCGCCAGACGTACGCGCGGCTCGAGATCACCGGCATCACCAGGGGCTGACGACATGTCGAAGACCAAGGGCGCAGGCTCAACCCGCAACGGGCGTGACTCACAGGCGCAGCGCCTCGGCGTGAAGGTCTACGACGGCACGCACGTGACCGCCGGATCCATCATCGTGCGCCAGCGGGGAACCCGCATCCACCCCGGCGAGAACGTCGGACGCGGTGGCGACGACACGCTGTTCGCCAAGAGCGACGGCAAGATCAAGTTCGGTTCGCGTCGCGGGCGCAAGCTCGTCGACGTCCTCCCCGACACCGAGTAGTCACGGATCGGGCCGCCCGTCGGCCTCAGATGGTGACGGGCAGGTCGGGATAGCCGGTGCGTCTCAGATGGTGACGGGCAGGTCGTCGTGGCGCCACCCGAGGTTCTCCGTGGCGAGGCGCATCGCGAACCTGTCGGTCATCCCGCTCACGTACCGGACGGCGTCCGCCACGGCTCCATCGCTCGAGGGTGGGTGCACCGAACCCGTTCCGATGGCAGCAGGCTCGGTGGCCAGCCACTCCACCAGTTGGCGCAGCATCGAGATAACGAGTTCCGCCTGACGGCGTGACTCGGGTCGCAGGTAGATGTTCTCGTAGTTGAACGCGCGGAACGCGCCGAGCGCCTCGGCCTCCGCGGGGCGCATCGTCACCCGTCCGGTGGACGAGACGGCGTCGACCATCGCCGTGATGAATCCCCCGAGTTGGCTGCGCCGGTCCCGCCCGACCGTGTCGCTCACCATGTCGGGGAGGTCGGCGGGGGTGACGATCGCGGCGTCGACGGCGTCCTCGAAGTCGTGACAGCAGTACGCGATGCGGTCCGCCCAGGCGACCACCTCACCCTCCGGCGTCGCCGGTGTCGGCCGGTTCCACGAGTGGTTGCGGACCGCGTCGAGGGTCTGGGCGCAGAGGTTCAACGGCTCCAGGATCACGTCGGCGCCGTACACCGCGTGGTGGTAGCCGCCCTCGACGAAGGGACTGAGGGCCTCTTCGGACGCGTGGCCGGCGGGGCCGTGTCCACAGTCGTGGGCCAGTGCCGCGGCTGCCGTGAGCGCCACGTTGAGTCCAAGTGGACGAGCGATCGACACGGCCACCTGGGCGACCTCGATCGCGTGGGTGAGGCGCGTGCGGAGGTGGTCGTCGTCGGGGGCGATCACCACCTGGCATTTTCCGGCGAGGCGCCGGAACGGCCGACTGTGCTGGATCCGGTCCAGGTCGCGCTCGAAACAGGTCCGCAGGGCATCGGGTTCCTCAGGGAGAGCCCTGTCACCGGCGCCCACCGCCCGGGTGGCGTGACGGGCCAGGAGGCCGTCCTCGAGTTCCTCGCGAGCCTCGCGACTCGGCGGGGGTGTCGGCCCGTCGCCGACGGCCATGGCGTCGTGGGCGACAGCGAACCCCGTCGTCGGATCGATGCGGCTGCGGTGTCGCGGCGGTATCGCGGCGTCGTCCATGCCCGCAAGGTTAGGAGCTACCGACGCCGTCGCAGGGCCCGCCGGTGATGCCGCGCCACAGGCCGCCGGGGGGCGTGGGCCCGGTGTTCTCGTAGGCTCGGGAGCCGTGTCACAGTTCGTCGACGAGTGCGACCTCAACGTGAGGGGAGGCGACGGGGGAGCGGGCTGCGTGTCCTTCCGCCGTGAGGCCCACGTCGCGCGGGGTGGCCCCGACGGCGGCGACGGCGGCAACGGTGGCCACGTCTGGCTCGAGGCGGACCACAACGTGGCGTCGCTGCTCGCGTTCCGTGACCACCCGCACCGCCGGGCCGACAGCGGCACCCACGGTTCGAGCAAGCGCAAGCACGGGTCGTCGGGCGACGACCTCGTCGTGAAGGTTCCCGTCGGCACCTCTGTCCGGCTCAAGGACGGCCCGGTCGTCGCCGACCTCACCGCTCACGGCGACCGCTGGCTCGCCGCCCACGCCGGAGACGGTGGGCGGGGCAACGCGCGGTTCCTCTCGAACCGGCACCGGGCCCCCTCCTTCGCCGAGCAGGGAGAGCACGGAGAAGAGCGGTGGCTCACGCTCGAGCTCAAGCTCCTGGCGGACGTGGCACTCGTCGGTTTCCCCAACGCGGGCAAGTCCACCCTGATCTCGCGGATCTCCGCGGCCAAGCCGAAGATCGCGGACTATCCGTTCACCACCCTCGAGCCGAACCTCGGAGTCGTGACCGTCGACGCCGACACCAGCATCATCGTCGCGGACATTCCCGGACTGATCGAGGGCGCCGCGCAGGGGCGGGGCCTCGGTCACCAGTTCCTGCGCCACGTCGAGCGCGCCCGTGTCCTCGTGGTGATGATCGACCTGGCGCCGGTCGACGGTGCAGAACCGGCCCACCAGCTCTCGGTCCTGCTCGACGAGCTCGGCTCGTACCGTGCCGAGCTGTTGGATCGACCCCGGATCGTGGTGGGGTCCCGCGCCGACGTGGCCGTCACGACCGTGGCGCCCGATCACCTCGAGATCAGCGCGGTGACCGGTCAGGGCCTCGACGACCTGGTCGGCGCGATGGCCAGGGCCGTCGGCGAGAGCCGACGCAGCGACGAGACGCCGACATCGGCCCCTGTCGTGCACCGGCCCGTCGGTGACGACGACGTGACCGTCGAGCGTGACCTCGACGGCGCCTGGCTCGTACGTGGACGCGCCGCAGCCCGCGCGGTCGCTCTCTCGGACCTCACCAACCCCGAAGCGCTCGCCTACGCGCAGAAGCGCCTGAAGTCCCTCGGCGTGGACAAGCGTCTCGAGCGGGCGGGCGCCCGCCACGGCGAGACCGTCCGCATCGGCGCCTTCGAGTTCACCTGGGCCGACGACGACCTCGTCGACGGGCTCGGCGGTGATCTCGACAGCGACGAGGTCGGCTCATGATCGTCGTCGCGAAGATCGGAACCACGTCCCTCACCGACGATCACGGCGAGGTGGACCGTTCCGCCATCGCCAGGCTCGGTGCACAGGTGGCCGCCGTACGTGCCCTGGGTCACACGGTCGTCCTCGTCACCTCCGGCGCGATCGCCGCCGGCATGCCCCGTCTCGCCATGACCGAACGTCCTGAGGACCCTGTCACCCTCCAGGCCCTCTCCGCCGTCGGGCAGAGCCACCTGATGGGTGTCTACGACGAGGTTCTGGGAGGCCACGGCATCGTCGGTGGTCAGGTCCTGTTGGCACCTGACGACTTCTTCGACCGCGCCCGGTACCTGCGGGCGCGGGGCACCCTCGAGCGACTTCTGGAACTCGGGGTCGTGCCGATCATCAACGAGAACGACGCCGTCGCCGACGATGCCATCCGCTTCGGTGACAACGACAGGATCGCTGCGCTGTTGGCGCACCTCGTCGGTGCCGAGATGCTGGTCCTGCTGACCGACATGGCCGGTGTGTTCACCGTGGACCCCCGCCGCGACCCCGACGCGTCGTTGATCGCCGAGATCGCCGAGGTGGACGACCAGTTGGAGGCCGTGGCCGGCGGTGGTTCACGGCTCGGATCGGGCGGAATGGCCTCGAAACTGTCGGCCGCCAAGATCGCCTCGTGGTCCGGGGTGACGACCGTCATCGCAGCGGCGGACCGGCCGAACGTCCTGGTGGACGCCGTCACCGGCCGCGACGATGTGGGAACGACGGTGCGGGCGCGGGCCGCCCAGCTTCCGGCGCGCAGGCTGTGGATCGCCTTCGCCGTGCGCGCCGCGGGCCGGGTGGCAGTCGATGCCGGAGCGCGCCGGGCACTGGTCGAACGCGGCACGTCCCTGTTGCCGGTGGGTGTCACCTCCGTCGAAGGTGACTTCGGGGTCGGCGACGCAGTGGAGGTGGTCGGCCCCGACGGGTCGGTCTTCGCTAAGGGTCTCGTCGCGGTCACGTCCGTCGAGATGCGCGCCATCGCCGGGCAGCACAGCGACGAGAACCTCCTGCCCGACGAGGTGATCCACCGCGACGACCTCGTCGTCCTGCCCTGAGCAGGACGACGGGACGGGAACTCCGCGTCGGAGCTCAGCGCAGCGGCTGACCCCACAGGACGCGGCGCAGCGGACGCAGCAGTGATCGTGCGGCGATGTTGCCGGCCTTGTTCGCCACTATGAGGAAGACGACGCCCGCAGCACCGACCGCGACGACGGTGGCGAGCAGGGCCGGTGCGCTCCAGACGAGCGCGCCGAGCACGATCATCGTCACGGTGGCTGCCGCTGTGGCCGGCAGGAGCCTCGTCAGCGCCCGTCGGAACGGGGCGGCGTGTCCGATGTGGCGCCGAAGGCGGGCCTGGAGCATGGACAGCTCGATCCAGGCCCCCAGCATCGACCCGACGGCGAGGCCGACAGCACCCAGTCGGGCGAAGTCGCCCGAACTGCGGGCCTCCGAGGCGACCGGTCCGAAGGCCGGGAGGTCTCCCACGCTCAGCAGGTCGCTGCCGATGACGGCGAAGCGATCGAACTGGAACATCAACACGAGCCCGGCGCCGGCGGCGAAGGCCACCCGGAACGCGGCGATCCGGGCCGGCCCGGAAACGTCGCCCACCACGTAGCACGCGTTCTGCAGCAGGCGCGAGAGTCCCGACGGCACCAGCCCCAGGCTGTAGGTGGCCAGGACGACCCACGCGACGATGGCGTCGTCGCGCAGGAACTCCTCCCCGTTCTCGAAGAGGGCGGACACGATGAGGCGCCCACCGAAGACGAATGCCACCGCCGAGAAAACGAGGAAGAGGGCGACCCGCTCGGCGCCGATGGCGAGGCGCCGTGTCATCAGCGCCGACTGTCCGAGCTCCCGGGACAACTCGGGGAGATCGGCCGCGGCGATGGAGAGGGCGAAGACGCTGATCGGCAGGAGGTACAGCACCTGGACCCGGTCGAGGGTGGCGACGGCTCCGGTGGCCAGAAAGGACGCGAGCAGCAGGTCCACGTAGCTCGACAACGTGACGACGCCGCGCCCCGCGACGGCCGGGCCGAAGCGCCGGGTCACCTCGACGACGCCGGGATGTCCCCTGTTCAGGCTCGGTCGCAGGCGTGGCACGAGCTTGATGACCGAGGGGATCTGCACGACGAACTGGGCCAGGCCGCCGAAGAACACGCCCCATGCGGCGGCGCGGGCGATGTCGCCGAGGCTCCAGCCCTGCACCGATCCGGTGACGAGCGCACCGATGATCACGATGTTCCACAGCGCCGGAGCGACGTAGGACAAGAAGAAGCGGCGGTGCGCGTTGAGGACCCCGAGGCACCACGCGCCGAGGACGATGAAGCCGATACCGCCCGCCATGATCCGCGTGAGCGCAACGGTCAGGTCGAACTTCTCGCCCTCGAAGCCGAAAGTGAGTACGGCGGTGAGCGGGCGGGCCAGGACGACGGCGACGAGGACGAGCAGGCCGGTCAGGAACGCCAGCAGGCCCAGCACTGCGCCGGCGACACGGCTCGCCTCGCGTTCGTCCCCCTCGTCGAGCAGCCGTGAGTAAACGGGGATGAACGAGGCGGACAGGGCCCCTTCGCCGAGCAGGTTCTGGATGACCTGGGGAATCCGAAGGGCGGCGCCGAACGCGTCGGCCTCGGCGGAGCGCGCTCCGAGTGTGCGGCCGATGAGGACCTCGCGGCCGAGTCCGGCCAGGCGCGACACCATGATTCCCGCGCCGACGAGCACGGCGTTGCGCCCGCTGAGGCGGGAGCGGCGGCGGGCCCCGGACGGCCCCGGAGCATCGGATGTCGTCGTCATCGAGAGCCCCCAGGAGGCGTCGAAAGAGTATCGGTTCGTCCGGCCCGGTCCCGGTACCCTCGCTGACGTGAATGCAGACGGGAACGGACTCGACGAAGGCGGCCGCACCCGCGCCGCGATGCTGGCCCTTGGTGAGCGGGCGAAAGCTGCGGCGCCGGCGCTCGCCCAGGCCTCCACGGCGCGCAAGGACGATGCCCTGCGTCGGGCCGCCGACCTGCTCGAATCCCGGCGTGACGGTCTCGTGGCCGCCAACGAGGCCGACATCACCGCCGCAGCCGTCAACGGCGTGCCCGAGGCCCTGGTGGACCGGCTCCGCCTCAGCGACGCGAGGGTTGCCGCAATGGCCGCCGGGCTGCGACAGGTCGCCGGACTCGCGGACCCGGTCGGAGAGATCGTCGCCGGCTGGGTGCGACCCAACGGGCTCGAGATCCGTCAGGTCCGGGTGCCCCTCGGAGTGGTCGCGATCATCTACGAGAGCCGCCCGAACGTCACCTCCGACGCCGCCGGTCTGTGCCTCAAGTCCGGCAATGTCGCCTTCCTGCGCGGCTCCGGGTCGGCGATCAACTCGAACATCGCGATCGCGGCGGTCCTGCGTGAGGCCTTCGCGTCGGCGGGTCTGCCCGAGGACTCACTTCTGCTCGTGGAGGACACCCGCCATTCGGCGGCCGTCGAGTTCATGCAGCTGTCGAACCACATCGACTGTCTGATCCCACGGGGAGGTCGAAAGCTGATCGCCTCGGTGAAGGCGAACGCCACCGTCCCCACCATCATCGATGGCGACGGCAACTGCCACGTCTACGTGGACGCGTCGGCGGATCTCGACATGGCCGAGCGGATCCTGGTCAACGCCAAGATGCAGCGCCCGTCGGTGTGCAACGCTGCCGAGTCGCTCGTGGTGCACCGCGCCGTCGCCGAGCGGTTCCTGCCGCGTGCGGTGGCGGCGCTCGAAGGCGTGTCGCTGGTCGGCGATGCCATGACACGGCGCATCGTCGCCGGCGTGGGCGAGGCCACCGAGGAGGACTGGTCCACCGAGTACCTGGACCTCAAGATGTCGGTGCGCGTCGTCGACGACCTCGACGAGGCCATCGCGCACGTCAACGCGACCAGCTCCGGGCACTCCGAGGCGATCGTCACCTCCGACATCGGTGCGGCCAACCGGTTCACCCGCGAGGTCGACGCGGCCGCCGTCCTCGTCAACGCGTCCACACGGTTCGTGGACGGCGAGGAGTTCGGTTTCGGCGCGGAGATCGGCATCTCTATCCAGAAGCTGCACGCTCGGGGGCCCATGGGGCTGACCCAGCTGACCACGACGAAGTACGTCGTCACCGGCGACGGTCAGATCCGCATCTGAGATCGTCGTCTCCCCAGGCGGGAACCGGCTGGGGAATCGGCGGGTCGGCCCCCTAGGTTGGCGGGCATGGATCATCGATTCGAGAGCGTCGCGGCCGTCCGCGAGGGACTGGCGGGCGTCAACTATCTCGCAGACGCGGGCATCGCCGGCGTCGTGCATCTCGCAGACAGGCTCGGTAAGCCCGTGCTCGTCGAGGGCCCGGCGGGTACCGGCAAGACCCAGCTCGCCAAGTCGGTCGCCGAGCTCACCGGGGCGCGGCTCATCCGTCTCCAGTGTTACGAGGGGCTCGACGAGTCCAAGGCGCTGTACGAGTGGAACTACAAGAAGCAACTCCTGCGCATCCAGTCCGAGCGCGAGGCGGAGCGGTCCTGGAGCGAGATCGAAGAGGACATCTTCTCCGAGGACTTCCTGCTCACCCGCCCCCTGCTCGAGGCGATCCGGGCCGAAGACCCGGTGGTGTTGCTGATCGACGAGGTCGACCGCGTGGAGGTGGAGACCGAGGCGCTGCTCCTCGAGGTCCTGTCGGACTACCAGGTCAGCGTTCCGGAACTGGGCACGGTCACGGCCAACCAGATCCCGCTCGTCTTCCTCACGTCGAACAACACCCGTGAGCTCTCCGAGGCGCTGAAGCGGCGTTGCCTCTACCTCCACATCGACTACCCGGATCTGGAGCGCGAGCGGGAGATCGTGCTCAGGAAGGTGCCCGGAATCTCCGAGAGCCTCGCCGACCAGGTGGCCCGCATTGTGCGTTCCATCCGCCAACTCGAGCTCAAGAAGGCACCGTCGGTCTCCGAGACCCTCGACTGGGCCCGCACGCTGGTGCTGCTCGGTGTCAGCACCGTGGATGCGCAGACCGCCAACGACACCGTGAACATCCTCCTGAAGTACCGCGCCGACATCGAACGTGCGGTCAAGGAGTTCGCCACGAACGACGACACGTTCGCCGACGCCGCGGACTCCCCGAGCTGAGGTCTGCCTGGTGAGCGACGCGGACACCTCCGTGGCCACGGGTGCCGGTGACGGCGCCGAGACGCCGCTCTTGGACCTGCTCGGCGGGTTCATCCGCGAGCTGCGGGCTGCGGGGCTGCCGGTCAGCCTCACCGAGAATCTCGACGCGATGGAGGCGGTCACCCACATCCCCCTCGCCGACCGTGATGCGTTCAAGTACGCGCTCGGGGCCACCCTCATCAAGAACCACGCGCACTGGCGGGCGTTCGAGACCGTGTTCGAGGTGTACTTCTCGATGCGCGGCCGCGAGTACGAGGTCGGCGAAGACGGGGCCTGGGCCGACGACGTGGACCTCGCGGACCTCCTCGATCTCCCCGCGGCGCCGGGGGAGCGTGGCGGGGGAGGGGGCGGCGGCTCCGAGGGTGACCCCCACGAGATGGCCGAGCGGCTCTACCAGGCGCTGTTGAAGGGCGACCAGGCCCTGATGCGCGCGCTGGCCCGCCAGTCGGTGCAGCGCTACGCGGGCATGGAGCCCGGTCGACCGGTCGGCGGCACCTACTACCTGTACCGCACCCTGCGGAACCTCGAGCTCGACGCCATGCTCGACAAGCTCATGGACCAGGTTCGCGACGACAGCCCGGAACCGTTGAGCCGACTCGAGGAGCGCCTCGAGCGCGACGAGTTCGAGGACCGCATCGAGAAGTTGAAGAAGGAGATCGAGGCGGAGATCAGGCGCCGGCTCGTTGCCGACCGCGGGGTCGAGGCCATGGCCAAGACGTTGCGGAAGCCCCTACCCGAGGACGTGGACTTCATGCACGCCTCGCGCGAAGAGATGATGCAGTTGCGCCGCGCGATCGACCCGCTGACCCGCAAGCTGGCCGCCCGGCTGAGCCGCAAGCGACGTCACGGGCGACGGGGGCCGCTCGATTTCCGCAGTACGGTGCGCCACTCGCTGAGCTACGGCGGCGTCCCCGCGGAGCCCAAGTTCCGCTACCCGAAGCCGTCGAAGCCCGAGATCATGGTGATCGCCGACGTGTCGGGGTCGGTCGCGGCGTTCGCCCGGTTCACCCTGCACCTCGTCTATGCCATCTCGAACCAGTTCTCGAAGGTCCGGTCGTTCGTGTTCATCGACGGGATCGACGAGGTCACCGAGATGTTCGAGCATGCCGACGACATCGGTGAGGCCGTCCATCGCGTGAACACCGAGGCCGACGTCGTCTGGGTGGACGGCCATTCCGACTACGGCCACGCCTTCGAGATCTTCTGGGAGCGTTACGGCAGCGGTGTCGGGCCCAAGACGACGGTCATGATCCTCGGCGACGCCCGCAACAACTACCACGCGTCAGCGGCGTGGGTGGTCAAGGAGATCGAGAAGAAGGCCCGCCGGGTGGTCTGGTTGAATCCCGAGCCGAGGTCCTACTGGGACACCGGCGACTCGATCATCGGCGACTACGCCGTGCACTGCGACGGTGTCCACGAGGTACGCAGCCTGCGTCAACTCGAAGCCTTCGTCGAGACGCTCGTCTGAGGACGGGCTCGGGCGTCACCGGGGGGTGGTGACGTCGAAGGTCGCGGCGTAGACGACATCTCCGGAGCGGACCGGGTCGCCGTCGAGGGGTTCGGCGGTCACGAGGACCGTCGCGAACCGGTCCAGGTCGACGCCCGTCGGCAGGACGTTGCGTCCCTGATCGCGCACCGGGCCGAGTGACTGGCCCGGTGCGTCGGCAACGGCCCGGTCGGTTTCGACGAGCCAGACCTCGAGAAACGTGCCAGCCGGGACCGTCGTCTCGGCCAGATCGACCTTGAGTTCGGGTTGCCCGTCGACCGTGATCAGTTCGACCCGACCGCCTGCGCCGTTCCCGTCGGGTGATTCGAGGGGTGCCGCGTCGAGGATCTCGATGTCGGGAGCGTCGTCGGCCACGAGCGCGACGACGATGGGGACAGCGAGCGCAGCAGCGCACAGGAGCGCGGCCAGCGCTGCGACCTTCAGAGACACGCGACGACGATACGGGGCGAGAGCGCCCTCGCGCCTTGCGATCGGCCCGTTTCGGGAGGTTCCGGGCAGGTTACATTGTCGCCATGTCGGCCTTGCCGTACCGGACCCGGTCCTGTTCGCTGCGGGTCGGGTCGGTGTGACCTCGGGATTCCCGGTCGACGTCGGCGTTCTGATCGCCGGGGGACTGCTGTTCATCGGAGTGATAGCGAGCGGCCTCGCAGCCCGCTTCCGCATTCCGAGTCTGTTGTTGTTCCTAGGTCTCGGGATGCTGGTCGCGGACGAGGGTCTCGCGCTCGTCCGTTTCGACGACGCGGAGCTCGCGCAGAACATCGCGACCGTCGCGCTCGTGGTCATCCTCTTCGAGGGTGGGCTCGGCACCGATCGGGCGGCCTTCCGTTCCGCAGGGGTTCCCGCCGCCTTCCTCGCAACCGTCGGCGTCGTGATCACGGCCGGGGTGGTCGCGGTGGCGGCGTGGCTCCTGGTCGGAAAGGACCCGACCACGGCGCTGCTGCTCGGCTCGGTCGTCGCCTCCACCGACGCGGCCGCGGTGTTTGCCGCGCTGCGCTCCGAATCGCTGCCGACGGGTAGTCGTCGCCTTCTCCAGCTGGAGTCCGGGATGAACGACCCGGTCGCCGTCCTGTTGACGGTGGGCATGGTCGAAGTCTGGCGCGGGGACCCCTCGGCGTGGGACTGGGTCGGGTTTCTCGTCGCACAGCTCGGGCTCGGGCTGATCGTCGGTGTCGGTGTCGGTTGGTTCGCCCGCGTGCTGATCGGCCGCCTGACGGGGCCCGCAGTGTCGTCTCTGGGTGTGATCACGCTCGCCATCGCAGCCCTCTCTTACGGGACCGCTGCCGTCGTCGGGGGTTCCGGGTTCCTCGCGGTCTATCTCACGGGAGTGGTCGTCGCGAGCGCGGAGCGCTCGTCGAGGGGGATGCTCTACTTCCACGAGGGGCTCGCCGCCACGGCCCAGGGCGTGTTGTTCCTCCTTCTGGGCATCCTCGTGTTCCCGAGTGACCTCGCGAACAACATCGGGTCCTCGGTCGTGCTCGCGCTCGCGTTGGTCGTAGTCGCCAGACCCCTCGCTGTCGTGTCGGTCCTGGCGTGGTCGAGGACACCTCTGCGCAGGATGGCCGTCATCTCGTGGGCGGGTCTGCGCGGGGCGGTTCCCGTCGTGCTCGCCACCATCCCGTTCACCGCCGGTCACCCCGACGGTGCCCTCATCTTCGATGTGACCTTCGTGGTGGTCGTGGTGTCGGTTGCGGTTCAAGGTCCGACCGTCGGGCTGCTGGCACGGCGCCTCGAGGTCGAGGCCGACGGGCCCGTGGCGGTTCGACCGGAGATCGTCCCCATCGACGCGCTCGATGCGGACCTCGTCGAGGTCACCATCCCGGCCGACTCCGCACTCGTCGGGGTCACCCTGCGAGAGTCTCCCCCGCCGGGGGGTGCTCGAGTGGCAGTGATCAGGCGCGGTGGCGAGACGATCGTCGCCGCAGGCCTCAGTGAGCTCGCCGCCGCGGACGTCCTGTTGGTGATCACCCCGAAGCGGTGTTCGCTCGACGACCTCGAACGCTGGTGTGGTGGGACCAACTCCACAGCGTCGGGCTGATCGCTCACCGGCTCAGAGGTGCAGACCGCACTCCGTCTTCGCCATGCCGGACCAGCGACCTGAGCGAGCGTCCTCACCGTTGCGCACGGGTCGGGTGCACGGCATGCAGCCGATGGAGAGGTAGCCGCGTCGCAGCAGAGGGTTCACGACGATGTCGTTCTCGGCGATGTACGCGTCGACCATCTCGTCTGACCAGTTGGCGAGCGGGTTGACCTTGATGAGCCCCCGCAGGTCGCGGCTGATGATCGGCGCGTCGGCGCGGGTCTCCGACTCCGCACGTCGCAGTCCGCTCATCCACGCCTGACGACCCGCGAGGGCCCTGTCGAGCTGGCCGACCTTGACGGCCGAGCAGCAGTTCACGGGATCCGCCTGCCACAGCTGTTCGTCATGACGGGGGACCGTCATGATCTTGAGGTTGAGTCCGTATCCGCGCCGGACCCGTTCGAGGGTGTCGAGCGTCTCGGGGAAGTGGTACCCGGTGTCGATGAACACGACCTCGACGCCGGGATCGACCTTCACGGCCAGGTCGATGAGGACGGCATCGGTCATCGACGCCGCGAGCGACAGGTGCGGGGCGAACCGGTCGGCGGCCCACTCGATGATCTCGGTGGCCGACGCCGACTCGAAACTCGACGACAGTGCGGCGAGGTCCGCGTCGCGCAGGCGCTCGTGCGTGTCGTTGCGGATCGTGAGTGGCGTCACGTGGCGCACTCCGAATCGCCCACCAGGACCTCGTAGGGGCCCGTCTCGCCGAAGTCCGTGTAGAACTCCGGGGCGCTGTCGGGGGAGGGGAACTCGTCGAGGTCCTTCAGGCCCCGGGCGACCTCGGCCGCACCTCCGACACGCGCCAGCCACTCCTGGAAGGCCTCGCCGGCTTCGCGCTCCGCGGCGAACCGACCGACGACGCGCACCGCCGCCGTCGGAGCGTTGCGAGCCGGGAGCCGCAGTGCCTTCTGGCCGAACTGGATGCTGGCGTCGCCGACGTGGCCGCCGAGCAGCATCTGGTAGCCCGGTGCGGACTGACCGTGGGCGCGCCGTTCCGCCCCGAAGAAGCCGATGTCGGACGCGTGGTGCTGACCGCAGCTGTTGGTGCAGCCGGAGATGTTCGTGCGGACGCCGCCGACGTCGGCCAGGCCGGCCGCCTCGAGGGCCGTGCCGATCTCGTCCGCGAGGCCGCGGGACTGGGTGACGGCGAGGTTGCAGGTGTCCGCGCCGGGGCAGGCGACGACGTCGCGTGCCAACTCGGCACCTGGCTCGGCCATGCCGATGACCGAGAGTCGGTCGAAGAGGGGCCGCAGCTGATCTTCGCGCAGGTCACGGAAGACGAGGTTCTGACGGTTGGTGACCCGCACGTCGGCGCCCAGCTCGCGCTGAATCGAAGCGAGCGCACGGAACTGCGAGGCGGTGATGTCGCCGAGTCGGGCCCACGCATAGGCCGAAACGGTCTCCTTGGCGACGCCACGCACGACGTTCGCGTCCTCCCACCGCTCGTAGTCGCCACGGCGCACGAGGGTGACCGGGGTTCCCGAGCCGACCGGGGTCGCCTCGGTGGTGGCATGGCGCCCGGCGGGGGCGTCGCCGGCCTCGAGGACCTCGGCGGGGATGCCGCCGGGCCAGGTGGCCGAGGCGACGAGCAGGTGGCGCTCCTTGAAGATCTGGCGCTGGAGTTCCTCGAAGCCGAGGAGGTCCACGAGCCACTTCATCCGGGCCCGCAGCTTGTTCTCCCGGTTGCCGTTGTGGTCGAAGACCCGCAGGCACGCCTCGATCGTCGGCAGGAGGTCCTCGCGGGGGGTGAAGTCCTCGAGCGCGAGCGCGGGGTGCGGTGTGGCGCCGAGGCCGCCAGCGATGAAGACCCGGAAGCCGGGCTCGACGGTGCCGTCGTCGAGGGTGCGCGTGGTTGCGATGACGCCGACGTCGTTGAACATCGCCTGGCCGCAGTCGGTGGCGCAACCCGAGAAGTTGATCTTGAACTTGCGGGGCATCCGCTGGGCGTGGGGGTTGCGCAGGAAGTGGCGGTAGGTCGCCCAGGCCCAGGGCGTGATGTCGAGAACCTCGTGGGGGCAGGCCCCGGCGAGATGGCAGCCCTGCACGTTGCGGACGGTGTCGCCGCATGCCTCCCGGGTGGTGAGGCCCACCTCGGCGAGGTCCCGCATCACGTCGGGAACCGAGTCCAGCTGTACGAAGTGGAACTGGATGTTCTGGCGGGTCGTGATGTGACCCCAGCCCCGGCTGTGGCGCTCCGAGATGTCGGCGAGGCGGTCGAGTTGGGCGGCGGTGACGATGCCGGCGGGGATCTTCACCCTGACCATCTGGTTGTCGCCGCCCTGACGCTGGCCGTAGATGCCGTTGTTCAGCCGGAACACCCGGAAGGCGTCCTCGGCGAGGTCGCCGGAGCGGTACCGGACGAGTTGATCCTCGAACTTCGCGATGTCGTCGGCGATGTCCGGGTCGATGAGCGGGTGGTCGTCGATCGCGATGTCGACCATGGGGGCGGTCCTCTCGGGGGTTCCTGTCTGACCGGCGCGACCGCACCGCCATGAATCATGACGAATCCGATCGGCTTTACTGGGTTCAAACTCTACTAATCCGATCGACTTTTGCAAGAACACCCGCGAAAAGGCCCTCTGACCAGCCTGTGTGTCCGGGTTGGACAGGGCCTGAGGTGGTCAGTCGTCGGGAAAGTTCGCAGCGGCGTAGGCCGCCTCGTCTCGTAGCCACTCTCTCGTCGCATGGTGGGCGAAGTCGATGCGCCCTCTCCCCGTCGCCACGATCATTCCCGCTCCGAGCAGGCGGTGGCGGTAGACCCCGGCATAGCCCACGTCCACTTCCAATCGGGCGGCGATGTCAGCGAGGTGGGAGTCGCCGTCATCACGGGCCATGGCGATGAGGAAGCGCCGGTCGACGTCGGAGAGCGTCCGCCAGGTGGGTGCGAGGACGAGTCGACCGATACGGGTCTCGGCCTCGGCGATTCCCTTCTCCACTTCCTGGTGGGTGATCCCGGCGACGGGGTCGGCGGCGGCCTTCCAGGTGTGAAAGCCGACGAGCTGGACCATGAACGCATAGCCGGAAGTCGCTTCCACCGCCCTGGACAGGCTTTCGTCGTCGATGCGACCGCCGCGCTCCTCGATCGGCCCCGACAGCGCCCTCGCCGTGGCCTCGTCGCCCAGTCGGTCGATGTCATGACGAGAGCAGCGCTGGAGGAACGTGGCCGCCTGATCGGCGAGCAGCGTGCCCTCGATCTGGGGTAGGCCCGCCCCTGCGAAGGCGATGGGGCGTTGTTCCCGCCGGGTGACGTGCTGGAGAACACCACCGAACTCTCGCAACTCGTCGAGATCGCCGCTCTGCAACTCATCGACCGTGATGATCAGGCCTGAGTCCCTTTCGGCGAGTACGTCCCCGAGGGCGGTCAGCGACCGACGCAGGTCCGGGGGTTCGTCGGTTGCGTCCACGACGTCGAACTCGACGCCGAAGCCGGCTGCGGCCACTCCCGAGAGTCGTCGACGCGCCGTTGGGTCCTGCATCGACGTCATGTGCTCACGGGTGGCCCTCAGCATCCGCTCGAGCAGTCCCGTCGGGGATGCGTTCTCGGAGATGGTCAGCCAACCACGCTCACGAGCCAGGTCCTCGACGGCGTTGAGCATCACCGTCTTTCCGGCACCTCGTACTCCGACGAACAGCGAGGTGTAGTCCGGGTGCGTCGGACCGACCTCGAGCGCATCGTCGATGTCGGTCAGGATGTCGTCACGGCCGGCGAGGACGGGGGGCGAGGCGCCGAACGTCGGGGAGAACGGATTGGCCTTGGCCATCTGACTTCCCTTTAAGGTCCTTTATGGTTTTTGGGAAGTTTAGTGTGATCCCGGGTACGCGTCGCCGCGCCCGAGACGTCAGCCCTTGAGCAGCGACGAGATCCGGAAAGCGAGGTCGATCGACTGCGAGCCGTTGAGGCGGGGGTCACACACCGTCTCGTAGCGCACCTCGAGATCCGCGTGATCCAGGTCCTGGCCGCCGCCGAGGCACTCGGTGACGTCGTCACCGGTCAACTCCACGTGTAGCCCGCCGGCCCAGGTGCCCGCAGCGTCGTGAGCGGCGAAGTAGCCCTCGATCTCGCGCAGGATGTCCTCGAAGTGGCGTGTCTTGCGGCCCGTGTCGGAGGTGAACGTGTTGCCGTGCATCGGATCGCACGCCCATACGACGGGATGACCCGCATCGCGGACCGCCTCGAGCAGCGGCGGTAGCTTCTCGGCCACGTTGTCGGCACCCATGCGGGAGATGAGCGTGAGCCGTCCCGGGACGCGCTCGGGGTTGAGCTTGTCGCAGATGGTGAGGGCGTCGGCCGGTGTGGCCGTCGGGCCGAGCTTGCAGCCCAGTGGGTTCCCGATTCCCCGGACGAACTCGAGGTGTGCGCCGTCCAGTTGGCGTGTCCGCTCGCCGATCCACAACATGTGCGCCGAGCAGTCGTACCAGTCGCCGGTGAGTGAGTCGCGTCGGGTGAGCGCCTCCTCGTAGCCGAGGATCAGGGCCTCGTGGCTGGTGAACAGATCGACGGTGTGCAGAGAAGGGTCGTTCGCGGTCTCGATACCGCAGGCCTTCATGAAGCGGAGCGCGTCGGCGATTCCCCGCTCGACGTCCGCGTAGCGCTGGCCGGCGGGGGAGTTGGCGACGAACTCCTGGTTCCAGGCCTGCACACGCGACAGGTCTGCGAACCCGCCCTTCGTGAACGCCCGCAGGAGGTTCAGGGTGGATGACGACTGGTGGTACGCCTGCAGAAGGCGCTCGGGATTCGCCACGCGGGCCGACGTCGTGAACTCGACGTCGTTGACCATGTGGCCGCGGAACGACGGCAGTTCCACGTCGTCGATGGTCTCGGTATCGGACGAACGCGGCTTGGCGAACTGACCGGCGATGCGACCCACCTTCACGACCGGGAGGCCCGCCGAGTAGGTCAACACGACGGCCATCTGCAAGATGACCTTGAGCTTGTCTCGGATGACGTCAGCGGTCAGCGCGTCGAAGGACTCGGCGCAGTCTCCGGCCTGGAGGAGGAAGGCCTCGCCCCGCGAGACCCGCGCCAGGTGAGAGGTCAGCGCGCGGCACTCGCCGGCGAAGACGAGCGGAGGGAGGCTCGACAGGGTCTTGAGCGCGCGATCGAGGTCGGCCCCGTCGGGCCAGTCAGGCTGCTGGCTGACTTCGAACCGTTGCCAGCTCGCGGGGTTCCAGGGCGCCGTGTCGGTGGTCACGTCGGACATGGTCGTGCACGCCTTCCGGTTGTCACAAGCCGATTCGCCGCCCGACGGGTGGACCCGGGGCGGCGAAGCGGTGTGGTCGCCGCGGGCCGGAGCCGACGGCGATGATCGGGATGTGGATCAGGCGGCGTCGATGCGCTCGGGTGCGTTCTCACGCACCGTGCTCACCGCGCGCTTCACGAGGCGCCGTGCGGCCTCGGCGGTCACACCGAGTTCCTCGCCGACCTCGCGGTAGGACCGCTTGCGGCCGTCGATGAGGCCGAACCGCTGCTCGACCGCGTACCGCGCCCGTGTGTCGAGCACGTCGAGGAGACCGGTGACCAGTTCCTCCTCGGCACGCTCCATGACCGTCTGTTCCGGGCCGGGGTTGGAATCCGGAAGAAGGTCCACCAGTTCGTTGGAGTCGTCGTCACCGATGGTGCGATCCAGCGAGGTGGGCGTGGTGAGGCGGTGGAGCCGTGCATGCTCCTCGTCGAGCTCGTCGCCGTCGCCGGAGGCCTGGCGCAGCGCAGCGCGCAGGCTGGCGGAGCGGTCACCGGGAAGACGCACGAGGCTCGCCTTCTGGTCCAACGCGCGGCCGATGGCCTGGCGGATCCAGAACGTGGCGTAGGTGGAGAACTTGAAGCCCTTGCGCCAGTCGAACTTGTCGACGGCGTGCTCGAGGCCGAGGTTGCCCTCCTGGATCAGGTCCAGGAGCTCCATCCCGGGGGGGAGGGGGTAACGGCGGGCGACGCTCACGACGAGGCGCAGGTTGGCACGGATGAAGCGGTCCTTCGCCCGGGCGGCCTCACGGACCGCGCGGTCGAGGTGACGGCCCTTCTCGCCCGCCTCCTTGGCCTCAGCCGCATCGCGGCCCTTCTCGATGATCTGCGAGAGCTCACGCTCCTCGGCAGCGGTGAGGAGAGGCACGAGGCCGATCTCGTTGAGGTACTGACCTACTGAATCGCTCATGTGTTTGTCGTCTTCGTCGTCGCTTGGCGGGGGTTGTCCGGGTCAACGGTTGAGGGCGGGGGATTGTTCCCTTCGCCACCATCCGCCTCCGGGGCGTTCCCACCCCGCGCGAATCCAACACATGGTTGGAATCGGGCCGGGGGGAGCGGTCGACCTCTCTATGGTGCTTCGGGCGCCGGGGCGTCCCGTGCGGCCCAGATCCCTGCTGCGCAGGGGAGGTCACCGGGCAGAGATCAACAATAGAGAAAAGCGCGCGAGAAGTCCAGTCAATCGGGCCGCGCGCCGGAAGGGGTTCGCCGGGCCGGGGTCGGTAGGATCCGCCCGTGTCCCACGGCGAACGCATCGGGCTGCTGGGTGGAACCTTCGATCCCCCCCATATCGGCCATCTCGTCGCGGCGACAACCGTCCGCTACGAACTAGCGCTGACAACGGTACAGCTCGTCGTCGCCAATTCCCCGTGGCAGAAGCTGGGCGAGCGCCCCATAACCCCGGCCGCGGACCGGCTCGCGATGGTTCGTGCGGCCGTGGAGGGAGTGGACGGCCTGGAGGCATCCGACGTCGAGATCGAGCGGGGCGGGCTCACCTACACGGCCGACACCCTGCGCGCCGTGGGTGAGGCCCATCCCGGCGCCGAGTTGTTCCTGATCGTCGGGAGTGACCTCTCCAGGGAGCTGCCGGGGTGGGAGCGCCACGAGCTGGTCGCGCAGATGGCGACGATCGTCGTCGTCGACCGGCCCGGGGCCTCAGGGGATCGCCCCCCACCGGGATGGCGTTGGATCTCCGTCACGTCGCCGCTCCTCGACGTCTCCAGCACGGACCTGCGCGACAGGCTCGCGACGGGTCGACCGGTCGACTACCTCATCCCGCGTCCCATTCTCGACGTGATCGACCAGCACGGCCTCTACGGTGTCGCCCGACGATGCTGACCGAGACGGACCCGTCCGATCCGGGACGGGACAGCGCCGTGGACGCGCCAGGGGACGATCCCGACGACGAGACACCTCCGCCGCCGCCCGCCCGTCCCATCAGGCCCGGCCGGCGCTCGGCGCTCCTCGCGCGGTGGGGCTTTCCGCTCGCTCTGGTGCTACTTGCCGTCGTGACCGTCGTGTTGGCGCTCATCGGGCGCGACGCGATCCTCGACAGCACCGAAGGCGACGTGGTCCGGGTCGTCACGGACCCCGCTGCGCCGGGATTCCGCGTCCTCGTCGAACCGACACCGTCGGCCCTGTGGGTCCTCATCGACGACGACGACGCTCTGATCGGCCTCGTGGTCGCAGGTCTGGCGGACCCCGAAGGCGGCGGCGGGATCGGTGTCCTGCCCGCCCGCGCCACCACATCGGACCTGGACGGGCGCACCTTCGCGGACCTCTACGCCGAGGAGGGACTCGACTCGCTGGCGCCGACGGTCGCCGCCACCCTCGACATCGGCTTCGGGGACGTCGCTGTGATCGACGCCCGCCAGTGGGAGGCCCTCTTCGCGCCCGTGGCCCCGCTCACCGTCAGCCTCGCTACGGACCTCGTTGCCGAGGACGGGACGGTCGTCTATCCGGCCGGGGACGTCGAGGTCGCCGCCGCGGACGTGGCGGCCGTACTGGCGTGGGAGTCGCCGGGCGACCCCGCCCAGGCGCGCGTCATCCGGCAGGGGACCATCTTGTCGGTCTACCTCGACGCGCTCTCGGAGGTGGGCCCAGACGTCGTGCCCGGCGAGGGCGACGTCGGTGTTCCGCTGTTCCTCCGTTCCTTCGCCCGTGGGTCCCATGTCGTGCTGGTTCCCGAGACCACGGAGAGCGACGGTGCGCTGGTCGCCGACCTCGACGAGGTCAGAGACCTCGCGATCGACCTCGTGCCGTTCCCGCTGCCCGCCGAGCCGGGCGGCCGCCCGACGGTGCGTCTTCTCGACGGCGTCGGTGACCAGGCGATGACGTTGTCCATCGCGGACACTCTCGTGCGTGCCGGGGCGCAGGTGTCGGTGCTCGGCAACGCCGAGGAGTTCGATGTCGTGGCCACCACCATCGAGTACCACACCGAGGCGGCACGTCAGGTCGCCGAGGAGTTCCGATCCGCGCTCGGCGTGGGCACGGTCACGTTCGTCCCCCTCGCCGCCGATTCGGAGACCTCGTTCGTCTCGGTCACGGTTACGGTCGGGTCTGATGCCGGGGAGGCAGGCTGATGGGCTCGCAGACGAACACCGATGAGATCCGCGCCTGGGGTGTGGCTGCGGCGCGCGCTGCCGACGCCAAGCTGGGCGCCGACACGACGATCATCGACGTCGGGGACGTCCTTGCGATCTGCGACCTGTTCATCATCACCTCGGGCGGCAACTCCCGTCAGGTCCGCGCCATAGCCGAGGCGGTTCAGGAGGGTGTGGCGGCCGCCGGTGGGCCCACGGCGCCCCGCGTGGAGGGGCTCGACGGGCTCGAATGGGTCCTCATCGACTACGGGTCCCTCGTCGTTCACGTTTTCGCCGCTGCCGCGCGCAGCCACTATCAGCTCGAGAAACTCTGGAGCGACCGGCCGGTCGTGGAGTGGAAGCCGCTCGAACCCACCTGAGCGCGCCAGGGTCGCCGCGTTACGCGGTCAGGCCCTGTCGGCCATCTCCTTGAGTCGACGCCCGAGCGCTCGCTGTTGCGCGGCGCGACGCACGATGGCGTCTCGTGCCTGTGACGTGGCCGGGTCCAGCAGCGCCACCAGCCGGTGGCGCACGGCCTGGGCCTCGAGTCGCAGGCTGTGGGCCAGCACGGCGACGTCCTCGTGGCGCAGCGACTCCGGGGGGATTGCGGCATCGGCTGACATCGCCCGCATGGATCGGATGAAGGTGAGGTACTCGCTCAGGATGTCGTCGATCGACAGACGCTCGGCGAATCGGTGGATCACCCCGCCTGACGCCATCCAGCACCTGGTCAGGTTCAACTCGAGGACGTCGCGCTCGGGGAGCAGGTCATCGGGCGTGACCTCGTAACCCGCGAGCAGCGTCTGGACCTGTTCGGACGGGATCCGGTAGCCACCCCCTTCGATCATCCGCAGCACGGTGGGGGTGAACGTCCAGTCCGTCCGGGTCGCCACGTCAGCCAGGGACGCGCCCTGCCGCTCTCTGGCACGCGCGAGCATCGGGCCCAGTCGGTGGACCGGAGGGACACGGTGGACCGGTTGCGATGACGTTCTCCCCGACATCATGGTTCTTCATCGGTCGGTCTACGTTGGACCTTTAATACCGGTTTCACTGGATGATCTCCGATGGCGCGCAGGCGGTCCGCGGCCTCTGACGCCACGGGACGGCTTCGTGTAGCCTTGCCCTTTCCGGTCACGGAGACCGAAGTCCGGTGAGAACCCGGCACTGTCCCGCAACGGTGAAGCCCCGAGTGAGATCGGGGACGAGTCCGGTCGAGTTCCGTAACCGGCGCGAGCCAGTAGCCCTCGAGGAGGGGCCGGCTCGGCCGGCAGGCTCCCTGTCGATCGAGCGCCCGAAACCTCGACGACAGGAGGAACACCATGCCATCGCCAACCCGGGCCGTCGTCGTGACGGTGCTGATCGTTCTCGCTCTCGTCGCCTCTGCCTGTGGCAGCGACGGGCCCGACGAGACCCTCGGGACCGGGTCCGACCCGACCCCGACCGCGGAGGCCACGCCCACGGAGGGCCCTTCGTCCCCGACGCCGGAGCCCACCGTCTCCCAGCCGGACTCGACGCCCGAGCAGACGCCTGAGCCGACGACGAACACGGACGACGGCGCCGCCTTCCCGGTCACCGTCACAGCGGCCAACGGTGAGGTGACCGTCGCGACGCGTCCGCAACGGATCGTGTCCCTGTCACCGGTCGCGACCGAGATCCTCTTCGCGATCGGAGCAGGTGACCGTGTCGTGGCGGTCGACTCAGCCTCGGACTTCCCGGCTGAGGCGCCGACGACAGACCTCAGCGGCTTCGACCCGAACATCGAGTCGCTCGCCCAGTTCGACCCCGACCTCGTCGTGATCACGTTCGATCCCGGCGAGCTGATCAGCGGCCTCGACGCCCTGGGGGTGCCGGCGCTGTTGCAGCCTTCGGCGCTCGGCCTCAGCGATGCCTACTCTCAGATCGAGCAACTCGGCGCGGCCACCGGACATCTGGCCGAGGCGACGGCGCTGGTCGCCTCGATGCAGTCCGACATCGCCGAACTCGCCGCGATGGTGCCCGAACGGCCTGAGCCGCTCACCTACTACTTCGAGCTGGATCCGACGCTCTACACGGTGACCACGGGCACGTTCGCCGGCGAGGTCCTCGCCCTCGCGGGTATGGAGAGCATCGCCGACGCGGCCGATGGCGCGGCGAGCGGGTTCCCCCAGCTCTCCGAGGAATTCATCCTCGACGCCGATCCCGACGTCATCGTCCTGGCCGACACGGTGTGTTGCGGTCAGAGCGCCGACACGGTGGCGGCGCGCCCGGGCTGGGATGTGTTGTCAGCGGTCGGCGCGGGACGGATCCTGGCGATCGACGACAGCCTGGCGTCGCGGTGGGGTCCCCGGGTTGTGGACTTCCTCGCGGCCGTCGTGGACGAAACCGCAGAACTCACGGTCGGGGCACGCTGAGTCGTGACCGCGACGACCGCGACGACCGCGCCGACCGCGCCGACGCGCCTGCGGGCGGGACCAGTCATCGTGGCGGTCGCGAGCGTGGCGGTCGCGGGCGTGGTCGGCGTGGCGATCGGGCCGGTCGCGATCAATCCGTTGAGGACCGCAGCCGAACTGATCGACATGATCCCCGGGATCCACGTGGACTCGGGTCTCTCGCGCACCGACGCCGTCATCATCCGCGAGCTGCGGCTTCCCCGGGTCACGCTCGGCCTGCTCGTCGGTGGCCTGCTCGCGATGTCCGGGGCCACGTTCCAGGGAGCGTTCCGCAACCCGCTCGTCGATCCCTATCTGCTCGGCGTCGCGGCTGGAGCCGGTCTCGGGGCCACGATCGCAATCGTGGCCGGTGCCGGGGACGCAGTGGGCGCATTCGATCCGGTCCCGCTCGCCGCGTTCGGTGGGGCGATCGTGGCGATGCTCGCGACCCTTGCGCTCGGATCGGGCGGGGGTCGCTACGGGTCACCTGCGGCGCTGGTACTCGCCGGGGTGGCCGTCACGGCGTTCTTCACGTCACTTCAGACCTATGTGCAACAGCGGGACTCCGAAACGCTGCGACAGGTCTACACGTGGATCCTCGGGCGGCTCGCGACGTCGGGTTGGGGTGAGGTCGCGATCCTGCTGCCCTACGCGGCCGTCTCGATCGCCGTGATGTTCGCGTTCCGTGGGCACCTCGACGTCCTCGCAGTCGGCGATGACGAGGCGGCGAGCCTCGGGTTGCGCCCCGCGCGGGTCAGAACGATCGTGGCGGTCGCAGCGTCGTTGGGGGCCGCTGCCGCGGTCGCTGTCAGTGGCCTCATAGGTTTCGTCGGTCTCATCGTCCCGCACGCGGTGCGTCTCGTCTTCGGCGTCTCCAACCGTGTCGTCGTCCCGCTGTCGCTGCTGTTCGGTGGTGCCTTCCTCGTCCTGACCGATCTGCTGGCCCGCACCGTCGAATCGCCGGCAGAGCTTCCGATCGGTGTGGTGACAGCGTTCTTCGGAGCTCCGTTCTTCCTGTTCATCCTCACCTCGCGATCGAGGCAGCTCACGTGATCCGGTCCGCGCGTCGTCGCATCGGGCGCCCGGTCGAGCATCCCCGCCGCGACGTCGGCGTCTCGTGTCGGGGTCTCGAGGTCGGCTTCGACGGTGTGGAGGTCCTGCGCGGGCTCGACCTGGACGTCGCCCCGGGCAGGTGGCTCGGCATCATCGGCCCCAACGGCGCGGGGAAGACGACGTTGCTGCGCGCACTGGCCGGTCTCGTCGACCACTCGGGCGTGGTGACAGTGGGATCTGACGCCGTGTCGGCCGGGGTCCTGTCGCCCCGGGCCCGGGCGCGGTTGGTGGGATTCGTGCCCCAGGACCCCGTCGTGCCGCCCGGCCTGGGGGTGTTGGACTACGTGATGCTCGGGCGCGCCCCGCATCAGGGTTTCGGGTTCGCCGCGACGGGTGAGGACGAACGCCTGGTGTGGGCGGTGCTGCAGCGCCTCGAGCTCGAGGGCTTCGCCGACCGGACGGTGGACACGCTCTCGGGCGGTGAACGCCAGCGGGTCGTCGTGGCACGAGCGGTGGCCCAGGAGTCGCCGGTGCTGTTGCTCGACGAGCCGACCTCCTCCCTCGACGTCGGACACCAGATCGAGGTCCTCGAACTACTCGACGAGATCCGCGTCGAACGCGGCCTCACCATCGTGACGACGATGCACGACCTCGACCTCGCCGCCCAGTTCGCCGAGGAGGTCGTTCTGATCGTCGACGGCCGCGTCGCCGCGGTCGGCGATGTCGCGACCGTGATGACCGAGCCGATCCTGACCCGCTGGTTCGGCGCACATGTCTCGGTGGACAGCGTCGACGGGGAGATCAGCATCAAGGTGCGCCGTCGCCGTGAGTCGCGCTCCGATGAGGCGGCGATCGGCGAAGTACGTCGTTGACTGCGGACGACGCGATTCACGCGCCGTCGTGGGAGCGGTGAGGGATTCACGTCGGCGCGCCGGCGGCGGCGCGCAGGGCCCGGGACGCGACGTCGCCCGGACCTGCGGCCCGGGCGATCGAAGTGGAGCTGATGGGAATCGAACCCACGACCTCTTGCATGCCATCTAAGGCCATTCCGTTCGTGGGTGTTCGCCCAGGTGCGCCGATGTATCGCTGACCTGGGGTTCTATCCGTCAGCGTCCGCCGACGTCCGTGAACGTGTGTGGTCGTTGGCTCCCCACTTGGCTCCCCACGTTCCGCACAGTCGTCGGTCTGGAACCAGGGCAGGGGCCGAACGGTCGACTCCTACTCAGGTGATTGATGGCACCCTGGTCGGCCGGAGGTTCTCATGTCACAGAACGATGGACCCGGCATTCTGCTCCGACACGGAGAGGGGCCGTGGCGTGCGCCTGATGTCGTGCACTATCTCGACGAGGCCCATCTCCAGGCCTTGCTCGTCGCTCAGCCATCGTTGTTGCCCGAGGTGGACGAGTTCACCGTAGCCGTGTCCGAGTTGCACGTGCCCGAGACGGGCTCGGTCGATGTCGTCGCGGTCAGTGCAGACGGAGACATCACGCTCTGCGAGTGCAAACTGGCCAAGAACTCTGAGATTCGCCGAACGATCGTCGGCCAGGTCCTTGCCTACGCGTCGGGACTCGAGGGAGCGACCTTCGAAGAGTTCGACCGGGCATGGCGTCAGCGTTCTGACGTCGGCCTCGCAGAGTCAGCGGCGTCGACGTCGCCGGATCTGAACGAGGCGGAGTTCCTCGATGCTGTCGCCTCGAACCTCCAGAAGGGGGCCTTCAGGCTCGTCCTGGCGGTGGACCGGATCGACAGGGAACTCCAACGAATCGTGGAGTATCTCAGTCGGCATACGACATCGGACACCACCGTGGTGGCGTTGGAGATGCGCTACGCCGCCGAAGGCGAAGTCGAAGTCATGGTGCCTCGGGTCTACGGCGTCGAACTCGCTCGACAGAAGCGGCCGAGAGATACGAATCGGTGGACAAAGGACGACGTCATCGAAAGAGCCACCCAGGTCGACCCGGAGCACGGAGCCGTCGTCACGCGCATTCTTAACCACTTCGGTCCCCGGGTGGATCGCTATTACCTCGGCCGGGGAAACGACCCCTCGATCACGGCAATCATCGAGGACCCGAAGAGCCAGCCGTTCTCAATCTGGGGTGCGAAGACCGTGACGATCAGCGTCAACTTCGAGTATCTGGTGCGCCTTGGACGAGATGTCCAGAATGCACTTCTGGAGCGCCTCCGGGGCATTGACGTTCTCGCGCCGCACGTCGTCGGCGTCGCCGAGGCCGACTACCGGAAGCGGCCGGGCATCCCTATCGCAGACCTGACCGACCCCGGCGTGCTGGATCAACTCATCTCCGCTCTCGAGATCCCATTCGACATGGCCGAGGCGCAGTGATGAGTCACGGTTGATCCGTCCCAGCTCATCCAACACCACGCCGTCCGCCAGCACCCGCGGACGTCCGTGGGTACATGTGACTTACATCTTCATGCCGGCGCCCGCAGCGTCCGTGGACCCGTGCGGTCGTTGGCTCCTCACATGGCTCCCTGACCCGATCAGATTCACTTCGACAGCGCCGGCGCTGATGCCGCTTCGCCAACTGGCCTACTATCCGAAAGTGGGTGCAGGTCGACACTCGCGCAACGGCCTCACGACATCGACGAACCCGGCTGGAGGCGCCAGTGGGCAAGATGCGCAAGATCACGGGACGCCTGACACTAAAAGGCATCGGTGGGCAGCTGGCGGTCGACGATCACTTCGTCACGATCCACCGCCGTGGCCTCAACGCCAAGTTCTCGCACGGTCTCAAGGGTGAGAAGCGGATCCCGATCAAGCAGATCACCTCGGTTCAGCTCAAGAAGCCAGGTCTGACCAACGGGTACATCCAGTTCAGCCATGGTGGCGGTACCGACAACAAGAGCGGAATTTTCTCGGCTACCAAGGACGAGAACAGCATCATGTTCACGACTTTTCAGGCTGAGGACGCCTACGCGATCAGGGACTACATCGAGCATTACCTCGTCCACGGGCAGGCACCGACTGAGGTGTCGGTCGAGGAACCTGAATCATCGCCAACTGTCGAGCCAGCGGAGCCCGAGGAGCCAACTGCTGCCCCCGGATGGCACTCCGACCCATACGAGCGACACGAGTTGCGCTACTTCGACGGCCGGGCCTGGACGGCACACGTCAGCGACGGCGGAGTCCAATCCGAGGACGACCCCCAGCGCCCCCCCGAGGCTCCGATCCAGTTCTAAGACGCGCTCGAGTTCGAGTGTTCGAGAACGCCGTCTGTGGTTGCCAGGCGAACCGACTGGTGCTCGGAGCCAACCCCTCCACAGCGCAGCGCCCCGGGGGTCTTCAAGGTCCGGCGAGGCCGCGGTGGGCTCCTCGCTCGTCAGCTGACGTTGTTCCGGTAGTTGTTTCAGGCCCACGCCCGAAGGGCAGGGCTCCCGCGGGGATCTTGTCGGCTGTCAGGATGGAAGGATCCTCTAGGCGGCGTGCAGCGCCATGAATCGCAGCGGCGACGATCACGCTCTAGGTCCAGTCCCAGGTGTTGTCCGAAAAGCCCATCGTGCTTTCAGATGGCAGAGTCCACCGTTGGACACACCGGCCCTGTGACGATCCGAGCACATGGGCCGTCCGCAGGAGTCGCAACGCTCGATCTGCGCCGACCCTTGGAGTGTCAGCGCTAGTTGGAGGCTGAGGGCGACCTGCACGAACACGCCCCCGCGAACAGCAGCTACGAGTTCGGCGCGACCGCTACGACGTCACTCGCCTCTATCTGGGAAACCGGCCACCAGGAGACGGCCTGCTTTCACTTCGGTTGCCTGCAAAGGATCGCGAGGCCGCGCAACACCGCAGGGTGATGCGCGGCCCCGTGCTGGGAAGATCAATGACGGGTGAGCCCGACTGTTGGGACGCTCACCGGCGGCGTGAGGGTGAACCGCGTCGCTAGCCGTCCTCCGTGCTGGCCAGGAAGAGCCGGTCGCCCTCGTTGGAGTCCAGGGTGAGCAACACGCCAGCTTCGACGTCATCAATGGGGGTGGCGTAGCAGATCGTGCCCGTGAGGGTCCCGCCTGCGAATACCTCGTCGAACCCCTCGAATGGGTCAGGCTCGACGCCGCAGGATGTATCAATCCCGAAGTCGATGATCGCCAAGGTCTCAGCGCCGAAATACTCGAACTCGATCCCGAATCCGGGGCTTAGGGGCTCCTTGTCGCCCGATTCCAGTGTCAGCGAAATCGGGATCCCGTAGAAGACGGTTCCCTCTGGCGGCGGGTCGTTGAACTGGTTCTCAGCAGCGATCGCCCCAGAGATATCTGAGCCGGGAGCTGTGACGGTGAGGGTCCAAACGGAGTTGTCGAGGTCGCCGAAGAAGTCGACCGTGAAGGTGACCGGCTCGCCGACAGGAAACGGGTTCTCGCGGCTTCCCGGTTCGGGGGTGGGTTCCTCGGTCGGTGTCGGTGTGGACTCTTCGGTTGGCTCTTCTGTGGCTGTCGGTGTGGACTCTTCGGTTGGCTCTTCTGTGGCTGTCGGTGTGGACTCTTCGGTTGGCTCTTCTGTGGCTGTCGGTGTGGACTCTTCGGTTGGCTCTTCTGTGG